>JASHRK010000386.1 GCA_030037405.1 Acidimicrobiales bacterium
CGGGCTGTGCCAGCGGTAACCGACATCGGCGAGGAGGACGAGGTCGTCGCCGGCTCGTTCCCGGACGCGGCGCACGAGCTCGACGATGTCGCGCGGCTCGGGAGCGTTGTCTTCGAGGGGCTCGACCTTGACTGCCATGAAACCTGCGCTCACGACCTCGTCGAGGGCGTCGAGGGTGCGCGCCACGGTCTCCGAGATTCGCCCTGGCCCGTGGTAGAGGGTGCAGTAGGCGAGCGGGCGCGGGTTGCTCACCTCGCCGAGCAAGCGGTACGTCGGGGTGCCGGCGATCTTGCCGGCGAGATCCCAGGCTGCAGTCGCCACGGCGGCGAGGGCGACGTGACCGATGCCGGAACGGCAGGACCAGAAGCTCTTCGCCTTGAGCAGCTTCCAGAGCTCGCGGGGGTTCGTGGCGTCGGCACCGAGGGCGACGAGACGGGGCGCGTCGTCCCAGTTCTCCTTGAGGCCGAGCTCGGTCTCCAAGAGCGCCTTCACAGCCGACGGGTTGGCGTTCGCCTCCCCGTACCCGACCGTCCCGTCCTCGGCGGTCAGCCGCACCAAGGCGCACTGCTGGCGGTTGTCTATCGGTTCCGGGACCTCTTGCAGGATTGCGACCGAAAGGTCGATGATCTTCACTCTCACCTCCCGAGGGCTTGGCGGTTGGACGGCGACGTCGCTCCAGCTCGCCACCGCCCGACGTTGACGCGCCGACCCTGTTCAAGATACCATCATCGGGTCAAAATACTGAACAACGTAGGGGGCCAGTATGTCAGGACTGGACGATGGTTCGGCCATCAGCAACGACCTCTCCCGCCGCGAGTTTCTCCGCCGCGCCGGGGGCGCTGCTGCGCTCGTCGGCTCGGGAGCGCTCCTTGGCTTGCCAGGCGTCGCCGGAGCGGTGGACGGCCGACGCCCTGCCGGGGCAGGCGCTCTTCCCGAGGAGGCGAAGGCCAAGCGCGGCGGCACGCTCAGCATCGGCTGCACCGGTGGCAGCAGCGCCGACTCGCTCAACGCCCTCACCGAGTCGGACAACCCCGACATCGTGCGGGCGCCACTTCTCTTCGACACGCTCGTCACCCTCGACGCCGTGGCCCAGCCGCAGCTTGTGCTGGCGGAAGAGATCTCTTCGAACAAGGACGCCACAGAGTGGACCGTCCGTGTGCGCAAGGGCGTCACCTTCCACAACGGCAAGCCGCTCACAGCCGAGGACGTCTTGTACACCTTCAGCGAGATCATCACGAAGACCTGGGACGCGGCCCCGAACTACACGTTGATCGACCTGAAGTCGAGCAAGGTCGTCGACCGGTACACGGTCCGTTTCGGCTGCCATTCACCGTTCAGCACCTTCATAGAGGGAATGGCCGGGATCAATGCTTCGGCCGTGATCCCAGTCGGTTTCAACCCGCTAAAGCCTGTCGGCACGGGCCCGTTCCGCTACAAGTCATTCACGCCTGCGGTGCAGAGCACCTTCGTAAGAAACGACGACTACTGGCAGTCCGGTCTTCCCTATCTTGACGAGGTCAGCGTAGTCGACTTCGCCGACGACCCGAGCCAGGTCGACGCCCTCCAGTCAGGCAGCATCGACGCCGCCGCGTTCGTCGAGGCCGAGAGCATAAAGGAGCTCAAGTCGGACGGGTTCGAGACGATCACCTCACCGGGCGGGTACTGGAACCCCTTCACCATGCTGGTGGACAAACCACCGTTCACCGACGTGAGGGTACGGCAGGCGTTCCGCCTCATCGTCGACCGAGAGCAGATGCGCAGTCTCGTCTACGAAGGCTATGGCGCGATAGGGAACGATCTCTTCGCGATCTGGGACGCCGAGTACGACCACGCCCTGCCCCAGCGTCATCAGGACATCGACCAGGCCAAGCATCTGCTGAAGAAGGCCGGCCGAGAGGATCTCAGCATCACGCTCGTCACCTCGAACGTAAGCGCAGGCTTCGTCGCCTCTGCCACGGTGTTCGCCCAGCAGGCGAAGGCGGCCGGGGTCAACGTGGCGCTGAGCAACATCTCCCCCACCGCCTTCTTCGGCCCCGACTACCTGCACAGGACGTTCTCGCAGGACACCTGGAGCTACTTGCCGTATTGGCCAACGATCGCGCAGGCAATGTTGCCCTGGAGCGACTATAACGATACGCACTGGGATGACTCCAAATATACGAGCCTATATCAAGAAGCGCTCAAGACCCTGGACGCGACCAAGCGGAAGGAAATCGCTTTCGAGATGCAGGTGATCCAGTACGACAGCGGCGGTTACATAATCCCGGTGATGGTGCCGAACCTGAGCGCTTACGCCTCCCACGTCCATGGGCTCACCGCCTCGAAGACGGGCCAGCCCTTCAACGGGTCCAATCTGCTCACAGCGTGGGTCTCATGACCGGACCGGCATTTCGAGACAAGTCGGAGAGGGGGATGGCACCCGTCAATCGGGTTGGCGGGGCGAGCTGTGTCGTCGGTCCCCACAGCTGACTTCGAGGGGCTCGTCGCGATCATCACCGGCGCCTCAGCCGGTATCGGGCTCGCGACGGCGCGGCGGCTCAGCGCACGAGGCGCGAAGATCGTCGCCCTCGACCGCCGCCCGTTCCCGGACGACGGGCCGGGGCTGCCAGTGCTCGCTGACGTCACAGACCAGGGAGCGGTGGACGACGCCATCCGGTCCACGCTTGACGCCTTTGGCCGGCTCGACATCGTCGTGAACAACGCCGGCGTAGGATCCGTCGGCTCGGTCGAGGACAACTCGGACGAGGAGTGGCACTCCGTCTTCGATCTCAACGTCCTCGGAATCGTCCGCCTGATGCGGGCATCTCTTCCTTCGTTGCGAGAGTCCCCGCACGCCGCCGTCGTCAACGTCTCCTCGGCGGCAGCGACAGCCGGGCTGACAGAGCGCGCCTGCTACAGCGCCAGCAAGGGGGCGGTCCTCTCGCTCACCCTCGCCATGGCTGCGGACCTCCTTCGAGACGGCATCCGCGTCAACTGCGTGACCCCTGGGACGATCGACACTCCGTGGGTCGGTCGCCTCCTCGCAGGCGCGCCCGACCCCGGAGCCTCCCGGGAGGCGCTCGTGAGGCGCCAGCCCATGGGTCGCCTCGGGTTGGCAGAAGAGGTCGCCGCCGCCATCGCCTTTCTCGCCAGCCCTGAGTCGAGCTTCGTGACAGGCGTCGCCCTGCCAGTCGATGGCGGCTTGCTCGGCCTGGGGGCAACGAGCGCCCGGTCCTCGGACGGCGGCGCGGACGCAGCCCTCCCGGGCCCGATGAGCCAGCTCGGGCGATGAGCTACCAGAGGTGACGACGGAGAGCGACCCGTAGCATCTCAGGACGATCGACGCCCGGACGCTCGGGTCAACGCTGGACCTCGGGAGCTTCGCTCTCGTCTACCCGGAAACTCTCTTGCAATCCTGGCTCCGAGTTGTTATAACAACTCAGCTTTTGTTATAACAGGCCGTCTCAAGGCCAGAACCACTCTGACTGCTCCCACGTGAACAGGAGGCCCCGGCGATGACACCAGCCGACAAGCGAGGTCTGGACGAGATCCGTAGGCAGCGAACGGACCTCGAGAACCACGTAATCGACGAGCATCTCGAAGGCCGTCTCTCGAGACGAGATCTCCTTCGCCGGCTCGCCGTCCTCGGCGTCGGTGCCCCGACCTTGGGCGCTATCGCGAAGGCCTCGGTTGCCAGCAGCCACCCGTCAACGACGCGACCCGCTTTCCATCCCGCCGCCAAGCGCGGCGGTGCGCTCAGCGTCGCCCTGCAAGTCCCGAACGAGCGGGTGTCCCCTACCCTCGCCGCCGACATCGGCGCTGCGTGCATGCTGAGCCAGACAGGCGAGAATCTTACTTACGACAATACGAAGCTCCACCTCGAGCCAATGCTTGCGACTTCGTGGGCACCTAATGCCGATGCGACCGTCTGGACATTCAAACTTCGCAAGAATGTCCGGTTCAACAATGGCCAAGCGATGACGGCCGACGACGTCATCTACACATACGATCTCGCCAGTAATCCAAAGATCGGCTCGAACGCCCTCTCGGCACTCTCGGGCGTATTATCACCTGGCCAGATAGAGAAGATCGACGCCTACACTGTCGCATTCCATCTCGACACCCCCGTCGGCAACTTTCCATACGTGATCTCAACAGATCTCTACAATGGCATCGTCATTCCAAATAACTATGATCCGAACGACTGGCAGAACACATTCGTCGGAACGGGTCCGTTCAAGCTCAAGCACTACTC
>JASHRK010000387.1 GCA_030037405.1 Acidimicrobiales bacterium
ACTACCTGAAGTCCCACGGCGTGAAGGTGCGGTGGGCCCCGCCCTCCTACGCCGCCACCCACCAGAAGACGATCACCGTCGACGACGCCGTCTCGATCATCATGACGCTCAACCTGACGAGCAGGTATTACGCGACGACCCGTGACTTCGCCGTCATCGACCGCAACCGTGCCGACGTGGCCGCAATCGAGGAGGTGTTCGATCACGACTTTGCCGGCGACTCCTCCTCCACCGAGCCGAAGGGCAGTGGCGACCTCGTCTGGAGCCCGGGTTCCGATGGGACTCTCGTCGACCTCATCGACTCAGCAAGGCACTCGCTCTACGTCGAGAACGAGGAGATGAGCGAGTACACGATCGTGGACGCCCTCGAAGCGGCCGCCCGCCGCGGCGTCCACGTAGATCTCGTGATGACGTACGAGAGGCAGTGGGCAAGCAATCTCGAGGCGCTTGCTGCGGCTGGCGTGCACGTCCGCGTCTATCCCGACACCGCTACGGCGCTCTACATCCACGCCAAGGTGATCGCGGTCGATCCCGGTGACTCTGATCAGAAGGTCTTCGTCGGCTCGGAGAACTTCTCGTGGGAGAGCCTCGAGTACAACCGCGAGCTCGGGATCATCCTCGGATCGAGGCAAGGATCGATAATCGCCAAGGTCGCTGACACGGTGAAGGCTGACTGGTCGGGCGGACGGCCGTTCGGATGAGTCGAGAGCGAGCTCACCGGAGCGGAGTCGGCCGTACCGGAGCCTGTGCAGGTCAATCGATGGTGCCGGCGGGCACGACCCATTCGCACCGCTGGCCCGTAACCTTGGCGATCAGTTCGAAGTCAGAGTCGTAGTGAAGCAGGGCAAGGCGATCCTGCTCCGCTGCGGCCGCGATGAGCAGGTCAGGCACCTTCCGCCCCCGCTGGCTGCGGGAGGCCAGGAGTCGCTGTACCTGCAGCGCCCGCTGGACGTGCGATGCCGCGGTCTCCACCAGCTTGAACACCGACAGGTCGGCCATATCCTGATCCCACTCGCGGGCATTGCGGCTTCCGTAGCCAACTTCGAGGTCCGTGATCCCAGCGCGGCCCACCCGACCCTCCTCGGTGAGGGGGCCAACCACGGCCCGCACAGTTGGCTCGCCTAGGCGGCTGATCACGCTGGTGTCGATCAGGTGGGTCAGCGCCATGCTTCCTCACGAGGGGGCAGCCCCCGGCGGCCGAGGCGGTCGAGAGCCTCGCGGACCTTGGAGCTTCTGCCTGCGCCCGCTCTCCGCAGGGCCTCGTTCACGGTCTCTTTCATGCTCATGGTCCCTAGCTCAGCTCGGGCCGCCGCCAGAGCAGTCTCATCGATGTCCACCAGGTGCTTTGGCACACTTTCAGTATATACGCAATACAGCCTGTATATCTACGTCGAGTGCGGGGGAGCCTGGTGCCGTGTCCCCTAGGTCCAGACGGCGGGTGATGCGGGGGAAGAGCAGAGCAGCGTACGCGACGGTAGCGAGCGAGCAGCGCTCCTCACTCTCTTTCCCGCCGCTCGGCAGCGAGCTCGGCGAGGACGACGAGGATGTCCGAGACGGCGTAGTCCTTTGGCGTGAACACGGCGCGTACTCCCGCCTCGATCATCTTCGGCTGGTCAGCTTCGGGGATGATCCCCCCGAGAACCACCGGTGCGTCGACGCCTCTCTTCCTGAGCTGTTCCACCACCTCCGGGACCAGCTCGAGATGAGACCCCGAGAGGATCGAGATGCCGACAATGTCGACGTCCTCATCCCGGGCCGCTGCGGCGATCTCATCAGGGGTCGACCGGATACCGCCGTACACGACCTCGAAACCGGCGTCCCGCGCCGCCACCGCTATCTGCTCGGCTCCGTTCGAGTGGCCGTCGAGTCCCGGCTTGGCGACGAGGAGCCTCGGCGGCCCGCCGGCTATCTCCCGCACCCGCTCGACCGCCCGGTGCAGCTCCGCACCGCGACGGCCGGCACCGCCTGCCACCCCCGTCGGTGCCCGGTATTCCCCGAAGACCTCTCGGAGCGCTCCGGCCCACTCCCCTGTGGTGCCGCCGGCGTGGGCGAGAGCGACGGTCGCAGGCAGCACGTTCTCGCCACCCTCGGCAGCCCGCTTCAGCGCGTCGAGGGCCTCGCGAGCCCGGCGACCGTCCCGGCGAGAGCGCCAGCGGGCAACGTCCTCTCGTAACTCTGCCTCGACTGCCGGGTCGACGGTGAGGATCGCCGAGGAGGGGTCGCCGGAGGGCTGGAGAGGCGACGGCTCCGTCTCGAGGAACGAGTTGACCCCGATCACTTTCTTCTCGCCCGCCTCGATCCTTCGCAGCCGCTCGGCTTGGCTGGCCACGAGCCGCGCTTTGAGCTCCTCGATCGCCTCGAAAGCGCCACCGAGCTCGAGAACCTCATCCAGCTCGGCTCGCGCTGCTTCGGCGATCTCGAGGGTCCTTGCCTCCACGACCTTCGAGCCTTCGAAGAGGTCGTCGTACTCGAGAAGGTCGGTCTCGTAAGCGAGCACCTGCTGGATGCGAAGCGACCACTGCTGGTCCCACGGCCGCGGCAGCCCCAACGCCTCGTTCCACGCCGGGAGCTGTATCGCCCGTGCCCGAGCCGAGCGGGAGAGCGTCACTCCCAAGGTCTCGAGGACGATGCGCTGGAGGTTGTTCTCGGGCTGCTGCTCGGTGAGCCCGAGCGAGTTGACCTGGACGCCGTAGCGGAGCCTCCTTTGCGCTTCGTCGGTGACGCCGTAGCGCCTCGTGCAGATCTCCTCCCAGAGCGACGAGAAGGCCCGCATCTTGCAGGTCTCCTCCACGAAGCGCATGCCCGAGTTCACGAAGAAGCTGATCCGTCCCACGACGGCGGGCATGTCCTTCTCGGCGACTTGACCGGAGGAGCGGACGGCGTCCAGCACGGCGATCGCCGTCGCGAGGGCGTAGGCGACCTCCTGGACAGGGGTCGCGCCCGCCTCTTGCAGGTGGTAGCTGCAGACGTTGATCGGGTTCCACTTCGGCACGTGGCGGACCGTGTAGGCGACGAGGTCGACCGTGAGGCGGAGGCTCGGCCTCGGCGGAAAGATGTAAGTGCCTCGTGAGAGGTACTCCTTGACGAGGTCGTTCTGGGTCGTGCCCTGCAGCAAGGAGGGATCCACGCCCCGGTCCTCGGCGTTGGCGACATAGCAGGCGAGCAGCCAGGGCGCAGTGGCATTGATCGTCATGGAGGTGTTCATCTCCCCGACGGGGATCTGGTCGAGGAGCTCCGCCATGTGGCCGACGTGGGCGACGGGCACGCCGACCTTGCCGACCTCCCCGGCGGCCTCGGGCGCGTCCGGGTCGTAGCCGACCTGGGTGGGAAGGTCGAAGGCGATCGAGAGGCCGGTCTGGCCCTTGGCGAGGTTGCGCCGGTAGAGCTCGTTCGAAGCGGCGGCTGATGAGTGACCGGAGTACGTGCGCATCACCCAGGGCTTGTCGGGCACGCCTCGAGCCTTCCTAGGGCCGCTCGTACTCGTAGAAACCCACCCCGCTCTTGCGCCCGAGCTTCTCAGCCGCCACCATCCGGCGCAGGCAGGGGACCGGTGCATAGTTCGGGTCCCGGTACTCCTCGTAGAGGGCGTCGAGTATCGCCACCGAGGTGTCCAGGCCCACGAGGTCGAGGAGGGCGAAGGGGCCCATGGCGTGCCCGCAGCCCCCCTTCATCGCCTCGTCGATGTCCTCGAGCGAGGCGACCCCGTTCTCGAGGAGGCGCACGGCGTTGTTGAGGTAGGGGAAGAGGAGGGCGTTCACTATGAAGCCAGCCCGGTCCTTCACCGTCACAGGCGTCTTGCCGCAGGCCTCGGCGAACGCCACTGCCTCCTCGATCGTCTCGTCCGAGGAGACGAGGGTTCGCACCACCTCGACGAGCCTCATCGTGGCGGCCGGATTGAAGAAGTGGATGCCGCAGACCCTCTCCGGTCTGCCGGTCTCCATCGCGAGCTCGATCACCGGGAGCGTCGAGGTGTTCGTGGCGAGGATGGCATCGTCGGCGCAGATGCGGTCGAGCTCGGAGAAAAGGCGGCGCTTGGTGTCCAGATCCTCGACGACGGACTCGATCACGAGGTCGCACTCTGCGAGCTCATGCAGGCTGTCCGTGGCTGTGATGCGGGCCAAGCTGGCGCGTCGGTCTTCCTCGGAGAGCTCTCCCTTATCCAGGCGCTTGTCGAATGCCCGGGAGATCGTCGCGACGGTGCCGTCGGCCGCCGCCTGCTCGCGAGAGCGGAGCACGACCTCGTGTCCCGCCTCGGCGGCGACGGCTGTGATGCCGGCGCCCATGATGCCCGAGCCGAGGACCCCCACCTTCTTCACCGTCATGGAGGAAGGTTACCGGAGGGCTCTCCGACCCCGAATAGCCTGCCGAACCCGCCGAGACCTGCTGAGACCTGCTGAGACGTCCCGAGTCAGTCGATCAGGTCGTAGCCCTGCGTCTTCGTCCTGCCGTCGACGGTGTACGAGACGGTCGCCTGGCTGAAGAGCGGCCCGTACTTGGCCGTCGACCTCACGGCAGAGAGCCGGATCGCCGCCCGGTAGGTGTGGAACTTGCCTGCCGCGCAGTAGGGGGTGCAGTCGTTCACGTAGTAGTCGCCACGACCGCTAGCGGTGTGCCTGCCCCAGCTCATCCAGTGGACGTCCTTCCACTGAGCGTTGGCGTCGGCGCAGCTGATGACGTAGTCGGCAGGACGGGTCGCCCGCCGGTCTGTACAGGTGAGCACGTGGACGACCTCTCCCGCTGTGCCACCCGTTGCCGCGGGGGGAGCCGTAGCTGGCGGCCGCAGAACGCTCGGCCGACGCCGGAGCGCTGGACAAGGTCAGCGCGAGACAGCCCACGAGGAGGCCACCTGCGACCGATAAGCCCGTCTTCTTCGTCATCGTTCGCCCGCTCTCCTTTTCGTGGACCTCCGGCTCGCCCTGAGCTTGTCGAGAGCCTGCACCCTGAGACGCTCGGCGGGGCCGCCACCTTGCAGAGGTCGCTCGCCACCCGGTGAGGGCGAGGTGAAGGTCAGGTGAGGGTGAGGTGAGGCGCCCTCGATGTTGCGAACATAAGTTCGGCTACACTGCAGGTGTGCCCGAGTCGGATCCTCTTGCCGGCTTTCATCCCGCCGTGGCGGAATGGTTCCGACGCACGTACCCGGGCGGCCCGACGGAGGCGCAGGCTGCGGGGTGGCAGGCCGTTGCCGCAGGCGAGGACACCCTCATCGCCGCCCCCACTGGTTCGGGCAAGACGCTCGCGGCCTTCCTCGTGGCGATCGACCGTTGCTACAAGTCGGCCGCGCGGGGGGAGGAGAGGCGGGGAACGGACATCGTCTATCTCTCGCCCCTGCGGGCCCTCACGGTTGACGTTGCCGAGAACCTGTCCCGTCCCCTCGCCGGCATCGCCGAGGTCGCCTCGGAGCTCGGTTACGAGGCGCCCGAAGTGAGAGTTGCCGTCCGGAACGGGGACACGCCCCAGGCGGAGCGGGCTGCGATCCTTCGCCACCGTCCCGAGATCGTCGTCACGACGCCCGAGTCGCTCTATCTCATGCTGAGCTCGCTGCGCGGGAGGGACCTCCTCGGGTCGGTTCGCACCGTCATCGTCGACGAGATCCACGCTCTTGCTCGCGACAAGCGCGGCTCGCATCTCGCGCTCAGCCTGGAGCGCCTCGAGCGCGCCGTACGGTTGTGGCAGGCGGCCCACGACCAGGCCGGCGCCACGGCCGGGTCTTTCGCTAGGCCCGTCCGGATCGGTCTCTCGGCGACCCAGCGCCCGATCTCGGTGATCTCGCGGTTGCTCGTCGGTGCAGGTCGTGATCGCAGCGACCGCGCCGGCGACCCGCTCTGCACCGTCGTGGACGTCGGCCACGCCCGCGAGCTGGACGTGGCGATCGAGCTCCCCGACGACGAGCTCGGCGCCGTTTTCACCCACGAGCAGTTCGCGGCCGTGCTCGAGATGATGGCCGCTCACATACGCGCGCGGCGGACGACGCTCGTGTTCGTCAACACCCGGAGGCTTGCCGAGCGGGTGGCGCACCGCCTCGGCGAGCTCGTGGGCGAGGATCTAGTGCAGGCTCACCACGGGAGCCTGTCGATGGACCGCCGGCTCAGGGTGGAGTCGCGCCTTCGCGCCGGAGAGCTGAAGGCCGTCGTGGCGACCGCCTCTCTCGAGCTCGGCATCGACGTCGGCCCTGTCGAGCTCGTCTGCCAGCTCGGGTCTCCGAGGGCGATCGCGACATGGCTGCAGCGCGTCGGCAGGGCCCACCACCACGTCGGCGGCGTGCCGACAGGCCGCCTTTATCCTCAGACCCGGGACGAGCTGGTCGAGTGCGTCGCCCTTCTTGCCGCGACCCATGCCGGGGCTCTCGACGCCGTCACGGTTCCGGTAGCGCCTCTCGACATACTCGCCCAGCAAATCGTCGCCGAGGTGGCGGCCTCGGGCCCCGACGGGATCGGCGAGGACGAGCTCTTCTCGCTCGTCAACGCAGCGGCGCCCTACTCCCAGCTCGATCGGGACTCCTACGAGGAAGTCCTCCGTCTCGTCTGCGACGGCGTGCAGACCGGTCGTGGGCGAAGAGGCGCCTACGTCCACCGCGATCTCGTGAACAGGGTCCTGCGTCCCCGCCGAGGAGCAAGGCTCACGGCGACGACGTCGGGCGGCGCCATCCCCGAGCTCGCCGACTACCGGGTCGTCCTCGAGCCCGAGGAGACCCTTGTCGGGACCGTCAACGAAGACTGGGCGATCGAGTCCATGGCAGGCGACGTCTTCCTGCTCGGCAGCCACACCTGGCGGATCCGCCGCGTCGAGTCCGGCACGGTGCGGGTCGTTGACGCCGAAGGAGCCTCGCCCACCGTGCCTTTCTGGCTCGGCGAGGCTCCCGCACGCACGGCCGAGCTGTCGGCCGCCGTCTCCGAGATCCGGGCGGCAGTCGAGACGGCGATCGACGGCGGGGCGGATGCGGGCGCCGCCGTCGAGCAGGTGAAGCGGGTCGCAGAGGTGGACGATCACGCCGCCCGGCAGGTTGTCTCGTACCTTGGCGCTGCCAAGAGAGAGCTCGGTTGCCTCCCGACGCTCGAGAGGTTCGTCGTGGAGCGTTTCTTCGACGACACGGGCGGCATGCAGCTCGTGGTCCACTCGCCGCGAGGGGGCCGGGTAAACCGAGGGCTCGGCCTGGCGCTGCGCAAGCGCTTTTGCCGGTCGTTCGACTTCGAGCTCCAGGCGGCGGCGAACGACGACGCCGTCGTGCTATCGCTCGGGCCTCAGCACTCGTTCCCGCTCGAGGACGTCGTCGACTATCTCTCCCCCCGCTCGCTTGCCGACACCCTCTCCCAGGCGGTGCTGCCGACGCCGATATTCGCCTCGAGATGGCGATGGAACCTTTCCCGTTCTCTCGTCGCTCCGAGGTTCCGCGGTTCCCGGCACTTGCCCGCCGCCATCCAGAGGATGGAGGCCGACGACCTGATGGCGGCGATCTTCCCCATGCTTGCCGCTTGCCAGGAGAACGTCACCGGGCCGATCGAGATCCCCGACCACCCCGTCGTCCGCCAGACTATCGACGACTGCATGACCGAGTCGCTCGATCTTGGCGGGCTCACGGGCGTGCTCGAGGCTCTCGAGAAGGGAAGTCTCGAGCGGCGCCTCGTCGACTCGGTGGCGCCTTCCGTCCTCGCCGAGGAGATCCTAAACGGGCGGCCGTACACGTACCTCGACGATGCGCCACTGGAGGAGCGCCGGGCCCGGGCGGTGCAGATGCGACGGGGGGTCCCCCTCGAGGCAACAGACCTCTCCCGCCTCGACCCGTCAGTCGTCGCAGCCGTGGCCGAGCAAGCCCGTCCCGATCCCCGCGACCCCGAGGAGCTGCACGACCTCCTCATGAGCCACGTGCTCCTCGAGCCGAGCCGGGAGCTCGAGCCCTTCTTCGCGCGACTTGCCGCACAGGGAAGAGCCGTCACTGTCACGGGTGCGGGGGCTGCGAGAAGCTGGGCCGCCCTGGAGCGCAGGCCTGCGATCGCCGCGCTGCACGAGGGAGCGAAGTTCGAGCCGGACCTCGAAGCCCCCTTGGGTCCCGCAGGTGCGAGGAACCCGTTGCCCGAGGACGTCACCGCCGAGATGGTGCGAGCCGCTCTTGTGGCGTCGGAGCCGCTTACGGTGCTGGAGCTGGCCAAGCGCATCCAACTGGGCGGGGAGAGGGCGGGCGAGGTCTCGAGCGCTCTCGCCCGGCTGGAGCACGAGGGCTCCATCCTGCGGTGCCACGTAGGAGATGACCCGGCAGAGCGCTACGCGGCCCGCCATATTCTGCAACGAGTCCACGCCCGCATGCGCGACGGCGCCCGCCGCTCGGTCGAGGCGGTGAGCCCGAGCCAGCTCATGCGCTTCCTCGCGGTCTGGCAGCACGCGGGCCCGGGCAACCGGGTCATCGGCACTGGCGGCCTGGTTGAGGTGGTCGAGCAGCTGCAAGGCTTCGATGCCGCCGTCGGAGCCTGGGAGTCCTCGATCCTGCCGACTCGTGTGGCCTCGTACCAGCCCGCGATGCTCGACGAGCTCTGCTCACGTGGCGAGGTCGGTTTCGGCCGTCTCGGCCTCCAAGCCGCGGGGGCGGAGCCCCCCGGAGCCGAGCCAGGCGTCGAGCGCGGCGCCGAGCCCACCGGCGTGGCTACGCCGGCTGGCCGCCGACCCGGGCTGGCCCCTTCGCCCTCCACCCCGATCACCTTCTTCCGTCGTGAGGACACCGAATGGCTGCTCGCCGCCCTGAGAGGGGACGCCCGTCCGCAGGATCCGGAGTTGGGGGCGCCGCTCGATGTCATAGCGGCGCTTGGAGATCGCGGGGCGCTGTTCCTGACAGACCTGTGCAGCCTCACGGGGCGCATGCCGATCGAGGTCGCCGACGCGCTATGGGACGGGATCGCACGTGGCCTCGTCACGGCCGACAGCTTCCAGGCTGTTCGGGCTCTTCTCGGCGGCAGGGGATCGCTCGGCAACCTGGTCCGCGAGTCGGCCGGCGTCACCCGGCCGGTGAGGAGGCCTGGGCGTACGTCCCGACCGGGTCGTGCTGGTCGCCCGTCTCGCCTGCGACCGGCACTCTCGGGTGGACGCTGGTCGCTTCTCGGTGACCTTCG
>JASHRK010000388.1 GCA_030037405.1 Acidimicrobiales bacterium
GCACTGCTGTCTACCTCGCCGAGTGCAGGTCCCTTCGGATAGGCGTGCGCTGCCCGGACATAAACGCCTCGGCCGCCAACTTCATGACGCTTCCAGGAGACGAGGCGGGCGCCATGGGAACGATCGTCTTCGGCCTCTCAGCCATAAGAAACGTCGGCTCTGCGATAGTCGACCTCATCGTCCAGGAACGGGAGACGAACGGCCCCTTCAGCGACTTCTACGACTTCTGCCTGCGCGTCGACCCGAGCGTCCTCAACAAGAGGGCCGTTGAGTCCCTTGTAAAAGCTGGGGCTTTCGACTCCCTCGGCCACCCCCGCCAAGGGCTCTGCCTCGTCGCCGAGGAGATCATCGACAGGACCCTTATGCGGCGCCGGGAGAAGGAGCAGGGCATCGCAACCCTCTTCTCCACCCTCGAGCCCGCAGAGGGCGAGGACGCGCTCTCCTACGACGACACGAGGGTGCCCATCCCCGACTGCGAGTTCGAGAAGACCGAGCGCTTGAGCTCCGAGAAGGAGATGCTCGGGCTCTACGTCTCCGACCATCCCCTCCTCGGGATCGAGCATGCCCTTGGCCGGCTGACCGAGCAGAGCGTGCGCGAGGTCCTCGACTCCCCGCCCGCCGGCGCCTCCGCCGACGTGACGGCGAGCGGGCTCGTGACGACGGGCGGGATCGTGACGAGCCTCGTACGGCGCTACACGCGGCGGGGAGAGCTGATGGCGACCTTCACCCTCGAAGACCTCGAGGCCGCCATCGAGGTCTTCGTCTTCCCGAAGACGATGCAGGAGTACGGGGGCCTCCTCGAGCAGGACGCAGTCGTCGTGATCCGCGGGCGGACCGACAACCGCGACGAGCAGGTGAAGCTCGTCGCCATGGAGATCCGGCGGCCCGAGCTCGCCCCGGCCGCCGACGGCGCCCCAATCGTCGTCACGCTGCCACTGCATCGCCTCACCGACTCCATGGTCGGCCAGCTGAGAGAGCTGGTCGCCGACCACCCGGGCGAGACCGCTCTCCACGTGCGGGTGGGCGACAAGGAGCTCCGGCTCGCCTCCCAGTTCAACGTGAACGCCCGGGGTGGCATCGTCGGGGCGCTCAAGGAGCTGCTCGGGCCGAACGCCGTCGCCTACTGAGCGACGTCACAAACTCGCTGTTCGTGGGCACTCACGCGGCCCTCGATGGCTGTCACACCTTATGGGATCACCGCCGCCCAACTACCTGGTCCACAAGGGGCGCGTCGTAGGGCGGGTCCCGCCGTCTCGTTCCGAGCACGACGAGAGTCTTCGTCCCTGTGACACGGCCGCTCTGGCGCAAGAGGTCGATCACGCGTTTCAGGTCACCCACGTCCTGTACTCGGACAAAAGCGAGAGCATCTGGATCTCCGGCAATCGTATAGACGGCCTCTACCTCCGGAAGACCTGCTCCGATCGTGGCGATCTCGTCGACGTTGGTGTCGCCAGCGAAACGGAGCTCCACGAAGGCCGCTAACGGCTGCCCCAGCTTGGCGTGGTCGACCACCGTCGTGTAGCCGGCGATCACTCGGGATGCCTCGAGCCGGTCGATGCGCCGCTTCACGGCGGGGGCGGAGAGCTTCACACGCTCTCCGATGTCCGACAACGTACGGCGAGCGTCTTCGCGCAGCAATTCGACGATCTGACGGTCACACTGATCGGGTTCGAAGCTCCTCACGCGCAAGATTCTAAATCATAACTGACGTGAGGAAGCGAATCTGACCTGTCGATCTGACTGTTGTCTTTGTTCACTTGCGTGCAATCGGGGCTATCACGTAATTTTCGATCTGTGACCAGCACGTCGGTGGCCGTGCCAGCGGGGGTTGGAGCCGACCTCGAGGTGCTCGACTCGATCCAGCGGCGTGTGCTCTGGCTGGCGACGAGCATCATCCACCACGCCAACCGGGTCCGGAAGACGCCGTCTGGCCTAAAGGTGGGTGGACACCAAGCCTCCTCAGCCTCGGTCGTGAGCATCATGACGGCCCTCTACTTCGCCTACCTGCGGGGCGAGGACCGCGTCTCTGTCAAGCCCCATGCAGCCCCGACCCTGCAAGCGATCGAGTACCTGCTCGGCCGACTCGACCGTTGCTACCTCACTCAACTGCGGGCCTTCGGCGGCCTGCAGAGCTACCCGAGCCGCACCAAGGATCCCTACCCGGTCGACTTCTCCACGGGTTCGGTCGGCATCGGCGCCACGGCCACAGTCTGGAGCAGCCTGGCGCACCGCTACGTCGCCACCCACTTCGACGTGCCCCCGGCGGGGCGAGAAGTGGCTCTCGTCGGGGATGCCGAGCTCGATGAGGGGGCGATCTGGGAGGCCGTCACCGATCCCATCGTCAGCCATCTTGGTGAGCTCATGTGGATCGTCGACCTCAATCGCCAGTCCCTCGACCGCGTCACGCCCGAAGTCCCGGCGCACCGGATTACCCGCATGTTCGAGGCGGCCGGCTGGCAGACGATCGTCGTCAAGTACGGGCGCTACCTCCGCGAGCTCTTCACGAGGCGGGGTGGAGAGGCCCTCGAGGAGCGGATCGACGACATGGAGAACGAGGAGTACCAGCATCTCCTGCGCCTGCCGGCCGGAGAGCTACGAGAGAACCTCCCAGGGGCTAGCAAGCTACGCGGTCCGATCATCCGTCTTCTTCGCGACCTCGACGACGACGAGCTCCACCGTGCTATCAGGGATCTCGGAGGCCATGATCTCTCTGATCTTCTGACGGCCATGCAGACAGCAGACGCCGACCGGCAACGTCCCTCGGTCGTCATCGCGTACACCATCAAAGCATGGAGCCTGCCGACTGAGGGTCACCCGGGCAACCACTCGGCCCTCCTCACGAACGATCAATGGGAGGCGCTCGCATCGACCCTCGGCTGTGATCCCGCCGATCCCTGGGCGAGCTTCCCACCAACGAGCCGGGAGGCCGAGGTGTGCCGCGAGGCGGCCGAGCGTCTCTCCCGGGCGCATCGAACACCTCGGGCGGTTGCCCCCATGCCGTCTCAGCTAAGCGGAGTCCACCGTGGCGAGAGCTCGACCCAGCAGACCTTCGGGCGCGTGCTCGTGGACCTGGCGCGAGCCGAGCCGGAGTTGGCTTCGCGGCTCGTGACCGTGAGCCCGGATGTTGCCTCGTCGACCAACCTTGGCGGGTGGATCAACCGCGTGGGCGTCTGGAACCTTCACCACCACGACGACTGGTTCGGCGACGACGCCGACACGGTGCTCAAGTGGCGCGAGTCGGCCGCCGGCCAGCACATCGAACTCGGTATCGCCGAGGGCAACCTCGTCGGGCTGTTGAGTGAGCTTGGGCTCACTTGGGCGCGAGACGGGCAAGCGCTCATCCCGCTTGGGACGTTGTACGACCCCTTCGTCAACCGGGCGCTTGAGCCGTGGTCCTTCGGGATCTACTCGGGCGCGCGCTCGATCCTCGTGGGCACACCCTCCGGCGTCAGTCTGGCGCCCGAGGGCGGAGCTCACCAGTCGATCGTCACACCATCGATCGGCCTCGAGCAGCCGCGATGTATCGCCTGGGAGCCTGCGTTCGGCCAGGACCTCGAATGGATCCTCCTCGATGCGATGAGCCATGTCCTTTCTGAGAACGGCAGCTCCGCCTACCTCCGCCTCAGCACGCGGCCGGTCGACCAGGCACTGGCGGCCGTCCCTTCCTCAGAGCGCGAGCAAGCAGAGCGGCGGCGACAGTGCCTGGCAGGTGGGTACTTGCTCCGCACGGCCGCCCAGGAGGTGCCTGCCGTCACGCTCGTCGGGGTGGGCGCTATCGTGCCCGAGGTTCTGGCGGCCGCGAGCGAACTCAGTCGCCTCGGAGTTGAGAGCGATGTCGTCTGTATCACTTCGGCCGATCTCGTCTTTCGCGCCATGCAAGCGCGCATGGGCCTGCTTGCCGAAAGTCCGGCCATCCTGGACGAGCTACTGCCGGAGCGTCGTCGCGCTCCGATGGTCACGGTCATCGACGGTCATCCGCACACGCTGTCGTTTCTTGCCGGCGTGCGCGGCGTCCGCATTACCTGTCTCGGCGTGAGCGATTTCGGTCAGTCCGGCGACGTCGAGAACCTCTACGCCTTCTTTGGGATCGACACCGAGACGATCGTGGGTGCCGCCTTCGACCTGTTCGACGAGGATGCGACTTCGTGACCCT
Source organism: Acidimicrobiales bacterium (assembly GCA_030037405.1). Taxonomy (GTDB): domain Bacteria; phylum Actinomycetota; class Acidimicrobiia; order Acidimicrobiales; family Bog-793; genus JOPF099. The sequence goes on from JASHRK010000388.1 coordinate 4,154, forward strand.
CGCCCACTCGCCCGCCGGACTGGCTCGCCTTCGTGCCAGCCGCCACCTTCCGCCTAGTGCAGTGATTCAGTTAGGCGGCGATTTGGTCAGCACTCCGCTGGTGTCCTGTAACGTGGGCGTTGGCGTTACATGTAACATTGGGATATGAGTAGCGATCCCGGAGCGAGTCGCGATCCGGGAGCATCGGTTCGGGCTCGCGTGCAAGCGCATCGTGCGCGGCTTCGTGCCGAGGGCCTACGACCCGTTCAAATCTGGGTACCGGACGTACGCGCCCCACAATTCGCCGCGGAAGCGCACCGCCAGAGCAGGTTGGTCGCTGCTTCGCCCATGGCGCGAGACGACCAAGCCTTCGTCGATGCGCTCACCGCTGAGGAGACTTGAGACGAGGCGAGGTCTGGACCGCGGCAGCCGGGTCAGGTTACGCCAGCAAGCCTCGGCCCGTCGTCATCGTCCAGGACGACCGGTTCGATGCGACCGACTCGGTCACGATCTGCGCGTTCACGACCGACCCGACCGAAGCACCGCTTTTCCGGATATCCATCGAACCGAGCGGCCAGAACGGCCTCGACGAGCCGAGCAGCATCATGATCGACAAGCTGACGACAGTGCGGCGCGTGAAGCTGGGAGAACGCATTGGGCGCCTGGCCGACCAGGACATGGTCCGACTCGACCGTGCCGTCATCGTCTTCCTGGGCCTGGCGGGCTGACAGGTCGAGCCCGCAGCTCGTGGCCGCAGAACCTGAGCTGATCCGTCGTCCGTATCTGCCCAAATACGACTACAAGCGTGTTAGTCCGTAGTGTGCCTATTATAAACACGTATATTTACGATCTAGCGGAGCAGGACGTGGATACGGGCACGATCTTCTTTGGGAACGATGTTCCTGCCTCAACCTCCTCGGACATGGTACGACGGGGCGACGCCATCCGACTCGCGCCGGGCGTGTTCACGAGCGACGTGCTCAGGCCGCCAGAGGAGACCGTCAAACAAGAGTGGACGAAGATCGTCGGGCACCTGTTCCCCGATGCCGTCATCACCGATCGCTCGGCTCAGCGAGCCGGGCCGGTCGACGGTGAGCTGTTTCTCGCTCACCCCCGTCGGGAACGCGAGCTAGATCTCCCGGGACTTCACGTCCGCGCCCGCGCAGGCGTAGGACCGTTGCCCGACGACACGGAGCTGCCCGACGGCCTGCATCTCGCTTCGCCTGCTCGGGCCCTCCTAGAGAACGCAGAACCTACGAGGGGACGCGGTCGATCGCCCCGTCGGTTGACTCGCCACGAGCTCGGGCTCTGGATCGATCGTCTGTGTCGCCAGTACGGAGAGGCAACGCTCAACCGCCTGCGCGATGAAGCGCGAGCGCTCGTTCCAACACTGGGCGTCCGTGCGGAGAGCGTCGAATTGCTCAATAGCCTCATCGGAGCCGCACTTGGGAGCAAAGATGCCTCAAATCTTCCTGCCTCCCTCGCGGCGCGTAGACGGGGCGAGCCCTATGACCCAGACCGAGTCCAACGGTTCGAGCTTCTTGCCGATGCGCTACGCGAAAGCTCCCCGCAGTTGGTCGATGAGCCTCTCAAAGACGGAGCTCTCCCCTTCTACGAGGCCTATTTCTCCAATTTCATCGAAGGAACGGAGTTCACCGCCGAA
>JASHRK010000389.1 GCA_030037405.1 Acidimicrobiales bacterium
ACGTCGGGTTCAATGCCGAGTTCCAGGCGGCCTGCGCCCTCTCTATCGTGCTCGTCCTCATGAGCCTCCTGATCGTCGTCGGCGAGGGCGTAGGCAGCGGGCAGGGCAGGGTGAGCCGCGTCGGACCGGGGGTGCAAAGGGAGCTTCGCCGCCACCGCCTCGGCAAGGCGACCGTCCCGGTCCTCGCCGCCTACGCCGCCCTCGTCCTCGCCGCCCTCGGCCTGCCGGTGGCTGCGGCCGTCTACTGGATGGTGCAGGGGGCGGAGCCCATCGTCGTCGGCGTCTCCCTCCCTTCGGCCGCCCTGTACACGGCGCTCTACTCCGGGGCGGCCGCCCTTGTGGCGACGATCATGGCGATGCCGGTGGCCGTCCTCGTCATCCGCCACCCCGGGCGGGCCCACCGGGCGCTCGAGAGAGCGACCTTCCTCGTCCTCGCCATGCCGGGCCTCGTCATCGCCCTCGCCCTGACGTATTTCTCCGAGCGTTACGTGGGGGGCTTTGGCTTCCAGAGCGGCCCCATGCTCGTCCTCGGCTACGTGCTCTTGTTCTTCCCCCTCGCCCTCGTCGGCGTGCGCGCCTCGATGCTGCAGGCTCCTCCCGGCCTCGAGGAGGTCGCCCGCTCCCTCGGCACGAGCCGCCTGGGAGCCTTCCTGCGGGTCACCCTCCCCCTCGTCGCCCCGGGTCTCGCCGCCGCCTTCTGCCTCGTATTCCTCGCGGCCGCCACAGAGCTCACCGCCACCCTCATCCTCCACCCGAACAACGTCGAGACTCTCGCGACGCAGTTCTGGGCGTACCAGACGAATTACTCCTACGGGCAGGCGGCACCCTTCGCGCTCACCATCATCGCCGTGGCGGCAGTGCCCAGCTACGTGCTCGCTCGTTTCTTCGACCGTCTTCCCGCGCGCCGAGGGGTCGCCGCGCCGGCGCCCTCGTTGTCGGGCCTTTCCTGATGTCTTGATCAGACCCCTCGTGGTCGCCGCTGCCTTAGGCTCTTGGTGACACCGCCGGCTGACTACCTCCGAGGAGATGCGAATGGCCACGGTCCATGAGATCGCCGACCGCTACATCGAGCAGATGGCTGCGAGCGACCCGATCTCGGCCACCGACTGGGGTGTGGCGGGCCACGACGACCGCTTGCCCGACCTCTCCCCCACTGGTCTGGAGGAGCAGGCGGAGATCGAGCGAGAGGCACTCCTCGCTCTCGCCGGCGCCCCGCGGGAGTCCCAAGAGGACCGGATCGCCGTCGAGGTCATGGAGGAGCGACTCCGCGCCCGCCTCGAGATGCGCGAGGCAGGCGAGGACTACCTGTCCCTCAGGGCGCTCGGGAGCCCTCCTTCCTCGGTGCGCCAGGTCTTCGACCTCATGCGACTCGAGAGCGAGGAGGACTGGAGCGTGGCCGCCGCCCGGCTGCGTGCCGTGCCCCGGGCCCTCGAGCAGTTCCGCGCCACGCTCGTAGAGGGGCTCTCTCGTGGCCTGCCCTGCGCCGCGCGCCAGGTGCTGGCGACTGCGACGCAATGCGATGCCTGGGGCGGGCGGGAGGACGGGTCCAGGTCCTTCTTCACCACCTTCGTCGCCCACTATCCCGGCGGGCCGAGCCGCCGCGAGCTCGCCGATGCCGCCACGGCGGCAGCCGGCTCGTACCTCGAGCTGGCCTCCTGGCTGAGAACCGAGTACCTCCCCGCGTCCTCCTCGAAGGATGCGGCCGGGAGGGAGCGCTACGCCCTCGGCTCCCGCTACTTCACCGGGGCCGATCTCGATCTCGACGATACCTACGACTTCGGCTGGGCCGAGCTGCACCGCATCGAGGACCGCATGGCGGCCGTCTGTGACGAGATCGCCCCCGGCGCCTCCCGCAAGGAGGCGATCGAGCGCATCGAGGCTGACCCCGCTCTCGTGATCGAGGGGGAGGAGGCATTCCGCCGCTGGAACCAGGAGCTCATCGACAAGACCATCAGCGAGCTCGACGGCGTCCACTTCGACATCGCCGAGCCCATCCGCCGTTGCGAGGCGATGATCGCCCCCCCGGGCGGGCCCGCCGCCATGTACTACACGGGCCCGAGCGAGGACTTCTCCCGGCCGGGACGGACCTGGTACCCGACGCTCGGCAAGACGCGCTTCCCCCTCTGGCGGGAGGTGTCGATCTGCTTCCACGAGGGCGTGCCGGGCCACCACCTCCAGATCGCCCAGGTCCTCTACCTCTCGGACCGTCTCACGCGCTTCCAGCGCCTCGACGGGTTCACCTCCGGTCACGGCGAGGGATGGGCGCTCTACGCCGAACGGCTGATGGGGGAGCTCGGCTACCTCGAGACCCCGGCCTTCGAGCTCGGGATGCTCTCCGCGCAGGCGATGCGCGCCACCCGGGTTGTCGTCGACATCGGCATGCACCTCGAGCTCGCCATCCCCGACGGCGAGGCCTACCATCCCGGAGAGCGCTGGACCGCCGAGCTGGCGTTGCCTTTCGCCATCGAGCGTTCCTCCGCCCCGCCCGACTTCATGGCGTCTGAGATCGATCGCTACCTAGGCCTTCCCGGCCAGGCGATCTCTTACAAAGTGGGAGAGCGTTTCTGGCTCGAAGGGAGAAAGGCGGCCATGGACCGCAAGGGGGCGGCGTTCGACCTGAAGGACTTCCATCGCTATGCCCTCGACCTCGGCGGGATGGGCCTCGACCAGCTGGCGCGGGAGCTGCAGCGCTACTGATGAAGGGGAGGATCTGGCTCATCCTCGGGGTCGGCGCCGGCATCGCCATCGGGGTCGGCGGGGTGCCCTACTTCGCCGGCGCCGCCAGCTCGCTCTCGGACACCGCCCAGCGCATCGTCGGGTCGGGCGGTCTCACCCTCGTGCACTCCGTCGCCCGGCGAGGCGCCTCGCGCCGGGTCGTGCAAGGCATCACCTCCCTGCTGCGCCTGCTCGTGCCGGGCGTGACGGCCTTCCTGCTGATCCTTGCCGCCCGCCTCACCATGCGCTTGCGGATGCTCGTGGGCGCTCTCGTGCTCGTGCTCGGTGTCGTGAGCTTCTTCTACATCGGCCATGGCGCCGCCACCGGGGCCCTCTTGCTCGCCGCTGCCGCCGCCGTCGTCGTTGTCTTCGCCACCGGCCCGCTCGTGGCCGCCCCCCTGGCAGCGCTCGCCGCCCTCATCGGTACCGAGTTCCTGCCCCGGCTGGTGAGAGACCACGCCTCGGTCCCCCACGCCGCCGTCGTCGGACTCCACCGGGCGCTCTTCGCGACAGCGGGATCGCCCCTCTGGCTCGAGATCCTCGTGCTCGCCCTGGCGGCTCTCCCCTTCCTCATCGCCGCCCGTCTCGTCATTCGATGATCGCCGCACCCCGCCTTGTGGGGTCACGCCCACCGGGCGGGCGCGGCACGGCCCTGCAACAGCCCCGGCTTGCCATGGGATGGCGTTTCAATCGGCCACCGCGGAGGGAAGATGTCCTCGGGAGCCTACAAGGGGGCCGAAGACATGGATGAGCGCGAGATCGTCGAGCTCACGCTGCCGATAAAACCGAAGCTACTGTCCCTCGTCCGCTTCGCCGCCGCCACACTGGCGGCGAATGCCGACTTCTCACTGGAGGAGATCGAGGACCTACGGCTCGCGGCCGACGAGATGTGCCTCTCGCTCACAGGTGGGACGGCAGACAGCCTGATGCAGCTGGCGCTCTGTCGCGAGGGAGACGAGATCGAGATCCGCTGCTCGGTCGAGCGCGCCGTCGTAAAGGACCGCGACGAGGACTCCGAGATCGAGTGGTCCCTCCAGATCCTGGACGCTCTCGTCGACGCCCACGGCCGAGACCTCGTCTCCGGGAGATGCGTCGCCTGGCTCCGCAAGCGGAGAGCCCGGGCCAGCCACTGATGCCCTCGGAAGATCACGCCGAGGATGCTACGAGCGACCGCTACGTCGAGTACGAGAAGACACACGATCAAGCGCTGCGCGACGAGCTCGTAACGGAGCACCTCGGCTTGGCACGGATTCTCGCCCGGCGCTTTGCCAACAGGGGCGAGTCCTACGACGACCTCTTCCAAGTCGCCTCGCTCGCCCTTGTCCATGCCCTCGAGCGCTTCGACCCGGGGCGCGGCGTCACCTTCAAGACCTTCGCCACAAGGACCGTGATCGGCGAGCTGAAGCACCACTTCCGCGACCGCAGCTGGTCGATACGCGCCCCCCGCCGCCTCCAGGAGCTGTACCTCGAGGTGGCGAGAACGATCGGACAGCTCTCCCAGGAGCTGAGCCGCTCACCCACCGCCGCCGAGGTCGCCTCGACCCTCGGGGTGACCGAAGACGCCGTCCTCGAGGCGATGGAGGCCGGGCAGGGCTATCGAACCTCCTCCATCGACGTCTCCGAGGGCGGGGAGGAGCCGCTAGCCGCTCGCCTCGGCGAGGACGACGGCGGCTTTTCCGGGTTCGAGAACCGCAGCGTTCTCGCCGAGGCGCTCGCCACCCTGCCGGAGAGAGAGCGGTTCATCCTGCGCCTCCGCTTCTTCGAGGGCATGACGCAGTCCGAGATAGCAGCCGAGGTCGGGCTCAGCCAGATGCACGTGTCTCGCCTCCTGAGCGCCACCTTGGAGGCGCTCAGGCCGATCTGCCTGGACGAGCCCTGACAGGGGTTGGCCGGAACCACGCCCGGCGGCTCGCTCGGCAGGGGCCTGCCTGGACTGCGACCAGCTGGCAGCTCAGATGGCCCTAAGGTTGAGAGTGTAAAGAGACCGTAAGAAAGCTGATAAGTAGCCGTGAGGTTGAGATGATGCTTAAGATCACGAGCTCAAGCGGCCTGAAGCGGGTTCTCGCGGCCGCCTTCATCCTTTTGCTGGTGTTCGCTCTCGAGGCCTGCGCCCGCCCGGCCACGAGCGCCACGACCGCTCCGCACACGGCGGCAAGCACGCTGCCGGCGGCGACGAGGCCGGCCACGACTGACCACGAGAAGGTGGTGGTGCGCCCCTCGACGCGGCTGCACGCCCACGAGACCGTGACCGTGACGGGGACGGGTTTCTCGGCACATGAGGCCCTCATCGTGATCGAGTGCGCCAGCAAGGGCGACACGACATCGGCGAGCGACTGCAATCTCGACGGGCTGAAGTCGGTGAAGGCGTCCAGCGCGGGCAAGGTGGTCACTCACTTCGCCGTCACGAAGGGACCGTTCGGCACCGATCACATCGTCTGCAAGAAGGCGAAAAGCTGCCTCGTCGCCGTGACGCAGGAGTCGGCCTCCCCATCCGAAGAGGCGACCGCGACGATCAGCTTCAGCTGAGAGCCGGCACTCGGCAGCTGACCGGCACTCGGCAGCTGAACAGCCGGCACCCGGCGTCGATCGCCACGCGGCGCTCGCCACGCGGCGGCGCTAGCCGAGCGTCAGTCGCCGAGCTCCTTTCGCCGTCTCACGACGTACGCCTCCAGCTCCTCCCGGATCGCCTCGTCCATCGGGGGCTCCTCGTAGGCGTCCAGCGTCCTCTGGCAGATCTCTCCCGAGCGGGCAGCAGCGTCCTTGCCCCCGTCTCGCCTCCACCTCTCGTAGTTCTGCGAGGAGGAGACGATAGGGCGGTAGAAACACGTCCGGAAGCGCTCCATCGTGTGGGCCGCCCCGAGGAAGTGCCCGCCGTGACCGACTTCCTCGTGAGCGCCGAAGGCGAGCGTCTCCTCTGAGACCTCGAGAGGCGTGAACTCGACCTGCAGCTCGCGCAAGAGCTCGATGTCCATGATGAACTTCTCGTAGCAGCTGACGAGCCCTCCCTCGAGCCAGCCGGCCGAGTGCATGACGAAGTTCGCCCCGGCGAGGAACGTCGGCAGCATCGTCATGAGCGCCTCGTAGCCCGCCTGGGCGTCGGGCGACTGGCTCGAGGTGAGGCAGCCACCCGTGCGGAAGGGCAGCCCGTAGTGGCGGGCGAGCTGGCCCGTGCAGAGAAGGCCGAGGGCCGACTCGGGGGTGCCGAAACAGGGCGAGCCCGACTGCATGTCGATGTTGGAGAGGAACGACCCGAAGACGACAGGGCAGCCGGGAGAGATCAGCTGTGCGAGCGCGATCCCGGCGAAGGCCTCGGCGAGCTGCTGGGCGAGAGTCGCCGCCACCGAGACGGGCGACATCGCCCCCATGAGAAGAAACGGCGTCAGGATGACCGGTTGCCGTGCGCGGTTGTACTCGAACTGCGCATCGAGCATGCGGTCGTCCCAGCGAAGAGGCGAATTGCAGTTGATGAGCGAGATGCAGACCGGCGTCTCGGCGATGACTTCCTCGCCACCGAAGAGAATGGCCGACATCTCGATCGTGTCCCTGGCGTTCACGCCTGAGACGACATTGCCCATGTAGATCTTGTCCGTCAACGTCTGCAGGGCGAAGATCATGTCGAGGTGCCGCGAGTCGAGCGGGGTGTCGTTCGGCTCGCAGATGACGCCCCCCGCCGAGTCGAGCTCGGGAAAGCTCTGGGCGAGCATCGTGAAGCGTCGGTAGTCTGCCATCGTGGCGTCGCGCCGCGCGCCCCCCTCGAGCACGAAAGGCGGCCCGTAGACGCCTGAGAAGACCATGTCGTCACCGCCGATGTGGACGTTGTTGGCGGGGTTGCGCGCCCTCATGTCGAACTCGCGGGGAGCAAGAGCCAGCTGCTCCATTACGAAGTCGGGATCGAGGTAGACGACCTCGCCCTCGACCCGCATCCCCGCCTTGGCAAAGAGCTCGACCGCCTCCGGTTTGGCGAACTGCACGCCGAGCTCGGACACGATGCGGCGCCAACCGGCGTCGAGAGTCACGATCGCCTCTTCGGACAGGATCTCGTATCGGGGCATCCGGTTCTCGAACATGAACTCGCATCGTAGAACATAGTTCCGTAGAATGGAACTGTGAACCTGACGAAAGACCCCTCGGCCACAGCCGAGAGCGCTCCCGGCGTCGTCCCGACGGGCACGCAGGCGGTCGACCGCGCCGCACGCCTTCTCATCGAGATCGTCGACGCCCCGAGCCCGCCCAGCTTCAGCGAGCTGGCGGCGCTGACCGGCCTTGCGAAGTCGACTACCTC
>JASHRK010000390.1 GCA_030037405.1 Acidimicrobiales bacterium
CCGATCGCGCCCACGTCCGCCCAAGTGACCGTCGGGTAGTTGAAGATCGAGGAGTACCTCTGGCGTCCCCCGTGCAACAGCTCGAGGAGCTCCTCCCGAGAGACGCCGAGGGTCTCGCAGGCGCTGTAGAGGTACAATCCGTGCCCCGCCTCGTCCTGTACCTTGGCGAGGAGGATCGCCTTGCGCTTGAGCGAGGGTGCCCGCGTCAGCCAGTTGCCTTCCGGCTGCATCCCGATGATCTCCGAGTGGGCGTGCTGGGCGATCTGGCGGACGAGGGTGGCTCTGTATGCCTCCGGCATGTAGTCCCTCGGCTCGATCCGCTGTTCCCCTTCGATCATCGCAGCGAAACGGTCATCGAGCTCGGCGAGGAGATCCGCCTCCAACTCCCGTTGTCCGGCCTCTCCGAGCGTCATGTTCGCCCCCTCTCCGGCGTCGCATCCAGCGTTCCCGACCGACCGTTCGGTTGGTCAGAGCATAGCTGCCCGCCTCCGTCTGCGACGGTCGCTTGCCCCTGCGGACGGCCGTCGCAGAGAGCTCACTTCGAGAGTCCCGCCGTCGCCATGGCGACGATCGTCTCCTTGAGCTCTGTGACGTCGGCCTGCCCCGGTCGGTACCACTCGGTGATCGAGTTGACCATCCCGAGCACGAGCCTCTCTGCAAGCGCCGGGCGAAGGTCACTACGGATGTCTCCCTCGGCGGCGGCTCTCGTGACGATCTCGCTGACATGGCGGTCGAACTCCCGGCGCCTCTCGAGCGCCCAGCGCTCCGTCTCGGTGTTGCCCCGTACCCGAAGCAGCACCGTGACATAGGGCGCCTCGGCGCACAGCACCTCTACGGCGCGTCCGAGCACGTGGCGCAAGCGGTCGATGGCTCTCGGGGCTCGCATCTCCTCCTCGGAAAGGATGGCGAAGAGGGCGTCGAGGGCGCGCTCCACGGTGAGCCGCAGCAGCTCCTCCTTCCCCTCGACATGGTGGTAGATCGAGGACTTGGAGATGCCGGCCGCCCGGGCGAGATCTTCCATGCTCGTGCCGTCGTAGCCCTTTTCGATGAACACGCTTACGGCGACGGCGAGCAGCCTCTCGAGGTCGTAGGGCGTGCGCCCGGCCCCCCGTTCCACGGCATCAGGTGCCTGTGAACTCGGGGCGGCGTTTCTCTAGGAACGCCTGCACGGCGCCTCTGTGGTCGGCCGTCGACGCGAGCCGCGCCTGCAGATCGCCCTCGAGGCGGAGCACCTCGCCGAGCGACTGGGAGATGCTGTACCAGAGCGCCTCCTTCAGGGCCGCATAGGCCTGCGTCGGCCCGGCCGCGAGGCGCGCGGCGACATCGGCGGTATGCGCCGCTAGCTCCTCGGGGGGGACGACCTCGTGGACGAGCCCTATCCGCTGCGCCTCCTCGGCGTCTATGACCGTCCCGAGCAGGAGCAGGCCCATGGCCCTCGACCACCCGACTGCCCGGGGCAGGGTCGCAGAGAGCCCGGAGTCGGCCGTGAGGCCGATCCCCGTGAAAGCGGGGGCGAACTTGACCTGAGAGGCCGCGATCCTCAGGTCACAGGCGAGGGCGAAGCCGATCCTGGCCCCCGCACAGGTGCCGTTGATCGAGGCGATAACCGGCTTCGGCATCGTCGCGAGGCTCTCGACGATCGGGTTGTAGTGGTCGGCGACCGTGTCGAAGGGCGGGCGGGACTGGTCCGACAGAGCCTGGGCGTGCTCGGCGAGATCCTGACCGGCGCAGAACGCTCGCCCGCTCCCGGTAAGGACGACCCCTCTTATCGCCTTGTCGGACGCGACCTGGTAGAGGGTCGAGAGAAGGGTCCGTTTCGCCTCGAGGGTGAGGGAGTTCATCTGCTCGGGCCGGGCGATCGTCACGGTGGCGACAGCCCCTTCTACCTCGAGGCGCACAGGCGAGGGCGGAGCCTCCGGCTCGGGAGAGGCGGGCGTGGCTCGATCTTGGGGCGGCGTCATGAACGTCAGTCTGGCAGACGCCGAACGACCGGTCGGTCGGTCGGTTCAGCTCGTGAAGGACCGCAGGGCGTCCACGAACTGGGTCGGGCTCTGGACGATTGCTCCGTAACTGTTGCCGGGCATGAGGTAGAGCTGGGCTCCTGGGATGGCGGAGTGAAGAGCCGTCGCGTCCGCGACGGGGAAGACGGCGTCCTCGCTGCCTGCGATGACGAGAGTGGGGACATGGAGGTGGTGAAGACCGGCTACCAGGTTGCCGCCCCGCCAGATCGAGCTCTCGAGCTGCTCCTCGGCGCGGATCGCCTGCGCTGTGACGACGTCGGGAACCTGCGCTGTGAGCGACTTCAACCACGCCTGCGCGGCCGCGACGGCCGCCACGGGAAAGAGAGCTCTCGCGACGGCACGAGGCCCGGCGCGAAGAGAGGTGAGGAGCCTCGAGGCGGATGTGGGCATGGGGTGGCTCCCCGGCATCGGAAGACCAGTGTCGGCAAGCACGAGATCGCCCACGAGCTGTGGATGGCGCTCGGCGAGGGCGACGGCGATCTGCGCCCCGAGACCCCAACCGAGGACGGCGGCGTCGTCAAGGTTGAGCTCGTCAAGGAGGCCGGCGGTCACGTCGGCGAGCCAGTCGACGGTGAAGGAACCGGTCGCCGTCCCCGAGTAGCCGACACCGGGAAGGTCGAAGACCGTGACGCGGTAATGGGCTGCGAGGTCGGCAAGAAGGGTGGGCGACCACCAGCTCATAGAGGCGGCCGCTCCCGAGATGAGAAGAAGCGGCCTACCCGATCCCATCTGCCGGTAGGCGATCTGGGCCACCTTCCCATAACCCGGTGACCCTGGCGCCGGGACGGCGACTTCGCTCGCCCCTGCTGGTAGCGGCATCACCGCCAGACGCTTCACCGACCCGAGAAAGGCGAGCGCCCCGGTCTCGGCCGTGCCGAGGACGACGACAGGCTTCACGGGAGTGGGCGGAGCAGCAGCACGTGACCCCGTCCCCGAGGAGCGACTCGGCGGCCGTGGCCGCGCGGCGCCCGAGCACCCGGCGAGGGCGAGCGAGGCGGTCAGCGCCGCCACTGCCGGGACAAGGAGGCGTGGCCGGGCTCGGCAGCCTCTCGTCACTCCGCCCATCTGATCTTGCGCATCCGTCTCGCTGTCACGTAGCCGTGCTCGGCGAACCAGCGCGCCGATCGCTCGAGTGCCTCGCGAGGAGGGCGGGACGAGTAGCCGAGCTCCTCTCGCGCCCGGCTGTCGTCGTAGACCATCTTCGTCAAGGCCATGAGCGCCCCCTCGAGCGGCACCGAGGGAGCACGGTGGGCGAGGCGGCCCTGGACCACCTCGGAGGCATGGGCCGCTGCGAGGGCGACGGCAGGAGGCACCCTCAGGCGAGGTCTTGGGAGCCCGGTGATCGAAGCAAGCGTGTCGAGCATGCGGCGAAACGGCATGTTCTCCCCGCCAACCACGTAGCTGCGCCCTTGGGCGCCGCGCTCCGCGGCGAGGAGATGGCCCTTGGCGACGTCGTCGACGTCGACGACGTTCATCGACGTGTCGAAGTACCCCGGGATGCGGCCGTTCATGTAGTCGAGGACGATGCGCCCGGTCGGCGTCGGGGCACGATCGCCCGGGCCGACGGGAAGCGTCGGCTGCACGAGCACGAGGGGCAGCCCTTCGGCGGCCGCCCGCAGCACCTCGTGCTCGGCAACGTACTTGGAGCGCTTGTACGAGCCGAAGAGATGCTCGACGCGGGGCCAGTCGCGCTCGGTAGCGGGCCGCCTGCCCGTGCGGTCGACGCCGATCGTCCCCACCGTGCTCGTGTAGACGACGCGCTCGGAACCCTCCTCTCGAGCGGCGTCGAGCACGTTGCGCGTCCCGCCCACGTTCACCTCGTAGAACTCGTCCGGGTCGGCCGACCAGAACCTGTACACGGCGGCGACGTGGAAGAGGAAACGGCATCCCGAGGCCGCTTTCCGCACCGACTCGAAGTCGCGCAGATCAGCTTCGACCTCTTGCAGGGCGAGACTCTCGATGTTCTGGCGGTCGGAGCCGGGCTGGACGAGTGCCACGACGTCGGCATCTCGCTCGAGGAGGGCTCGGGCAACGGCGGACCCTATGAAACCGGTGGCACCGGTGAGAAGAACCCGGTCGCCCCTCGAGATGGCCGCCGTGGCCCTCGCCACCGCTCAGCGGGAAAGGGCGCTCTTCGCGAGCGTCTTGCCGAACTCGAACACGAGCGCCGAGTTGCGATGGGCGTCCGAGAGGACGTCGTCCAGGGCGTCGACGAAGTAGTCGACCTCGTCCTGGCCACAGATGAGCGGAGGGAGCAGCTTCACGATGTTGACGTTGTCGGCGGCGACCTGCGTGAGGATCTTGTGGCGGGTGAAGAGCGGGGCGACGATGATCTGGGAGAACAATCCCTTACGGGCGGTCTCGAGCATCTTCCAGCGCGACTTGAGACGAAGCGAGCTCGGCTCGCCGAAGACGAGACCGATCATGAGGCCCTTCCCCCGGACCTCGTGGAAGAACTCGTACTTCTCCACGAGCGGGGCGAGCGCCTTCTCGAACGCCTCGCCCGTGACACGAGCCCGGTCGACGATCTCTTCGTCCTCGAGGGTCTGCAAGGTCGCGAGACCGGCCACCATGGCGAGTTGGTTGCGCCCGAAGGTGCTCGAGTGCACGACGGCCCGCTCCATCTTGGAGTAGACGCGGTCGAATATCTCGGCAGAGCAGGCCATGGCCCCGACCGGCACGTATCCGCCCGAGAGCGCCTTCGAGACCGTCACGATGTCAGGCCGCAGACCGTAGTGCTCGTACGCCCACATCTTCCCGGTCCGCCCGAGACCCGTCTGCACCTCGTCGACGACGAACAGTGCCCCGTAGCGCTTGCCGAGGGCCTCGGCGGCCCTCCAGTACTCCTCGCTCGCCATGTACACGCCCTTGCCCTGGATGAGCTCGACGACGAAGGCGGCGACGTCGCCCTTTGCCAGCTGCTCCTCTAGCGACTTGAGATCGCCGAAGGCAACCACGTCGCAACCGGGCAGCAAGGGACCGAAGCCCTCGCGGAACTCTCTCCCTCCGTTGAGCGAGAGGGCGCCGTTCGTGAGCCCGTGAAAGCCGTGATCGGCGAAGAGGATGCGCTGGCGCCCGGTCGCGCACCTGGAGAACTTGATGGCGGCTTCCACCGCCTCTGCCCCGGAGTTCGCGAGAAAGCACCGCTCTATCCCCTCGTGCATCGTCCCTACGAGCGCCTCGGCCAGCAGCCCCGGCAAGAGGGCGCAGTCGAGCTGCACGAGGTTGGGAAGATCCATGTCGAGGGCGTCGTGCAGGGCCTTCTTCACGACCGGGTGGGAGCGGCCGAGGGCGTAGACGCCGAAGCCGGCCAGCAGGTCGAGATAGCGCTCGCCGGAACGGTCGAACAGGTAGCACCCCTCGGCCCGCTCGTAGAAGCGGTCCATGCCGAGCGTCTTCAGCACGCGAGCGAGCTGGGGGTTCAAGTACTCCTGGTGCAGCTTGAAGTTCTCGCCCTCCCTGGACGTCATCAGCGACTCGAGGTCAAAGGTCATCTGCTCTCCGATCGGCTCGCGGCAAGCGTAGTTGCGGGAGGCCTCCACTAGGCTCCCGCCGATGTCCCGGAGGTGAGAAGTGACAATCCGCAACTGCTCCTCGATCGTGAACGGCAAACCGACGGGCAGCGATGCCGGTGGCAGCATCCTCTCGACGAACCCGGCTCACCTCGAGGACATCGTGGCGACGGTATCGCTGAGCGACGCCACCGGCATCGTCGAGGCGTGCAGGGCTGCCGGTGCCGCCCAGCCGGCATGGTCGTTGGTCCCGCCACCGGTGCGGGGGCGAGCCATAGCCGAGATAGGGCGGATCGTCGAGGCGAACAAGGAGCCCTTGGCCCGCCTCGTCACCCGCGAGGTTGGAAAGCCGTTCGTCGAGTCGCTCGGCGAGGTGCAGGAGATCATCGACACCTGCGACTTCTTCCT
>JASHRK010000003.1 GCA_030037405.1 Acidimicrobiales bacterium
ATCACCGTCCCCACCGCCCCGAGCAGCCGGGAGGCTTCCGCCACGCCCTCCGCGAAGCTCCCCGTCGTAGCCGCGAGCGCCGCGATCAAGAGGTTCCCGAAGGCATGGCCGTCGAGGTCGCCCGCCTCGAAGCGGTGCTCGAGCGCCCGGGCAAGCGGCGAGTCCTCCGGGAGGAGCGCTCCGATGCAGCGGCGCAGGTCCCCGGGGGCAGGGATGCCGAGATGCTCGCGGAGCCGCCCGCTCGAGCCACCGTCGTCGGCGACAGAGACGACGGCGGTGATCTCGCCCGCGTACCGCCTTACGGCGCGAAGCGTCTGGGCGGCGCCATGACCTCCCCCGAGCGCGACGACTCGCGGGGCACCGGCTGCCCCCGCCGTCCCGGCTGAGCCGCCCTCCCCTGTCCCGCCCCGTTTCCTCATCGGGTGATGTCCCGGTGGTACACCGAGGGCTTGAAGCCGCGAAGGCGGATGAGATCGGCAAGGGCGTCGGCAAGGACGACCGAGCGATGGCGGCCACCGGTGCAGCCGATGGCTATGGACAGGTAGGACTTGCCCTCCCTGGCATAGGCGGGCAGCAGGAGGTCGAAGAGGGAGTCGAGTCGGGAGAGGAGCTCGGTCGTCTCAGGGGCCGACATGACGTACTCCCGCACCTTGTCGTCGAGCCCGGTGAGCGGCCGCAGCTCGGGTATCCAGTGAGGGTTCGGCAAGAAACGGCAGTCGAACACCAAGTCCACGTCGATCGGTATCCCGAACTTGAACCCGAACGAGACGACGGCGGTGTCCATGGCGTCGCCCGTAGCGTGGTGCTCGACCAGGGCGACGAGCCGTTCCCGCAGCTCGTGGATGTTGAGCTCGCTCGTGTCGATGACGATGTCGGCGCCGCCTCGCAGCTCCTCGAGCAGCTCCCGCTCCTGCTGCACGGCGTCGAGGACTCGCCCCGCCGACTCGAGAGGGTGGCGCCTTCGCGTCCCTTCGTAGCGGCGGACGAGGACCTCGTCGGCGGCGTCGAGGTGGACCACCCTGACACGCGCCCCCGATGATCGGAGGGAGACGATGGCGGCGGGAAGCTCGGCGATCCCCTCGTAGCCGCCTCGCCCGGCTACGAGGCAGACCCGCTCGTACTCCGAGCCGGGCTGGTTGGCAAGCTCGGCAACCTTTCCGAGCAACGCCGGGGGGAGGTTGTCGATGACGAACCAGCCCCTGTCCTCGAGGATGGCGGCTGCCGTCGACCGCCCCGCTCCGGACATCCCGATAAGGACGAGGTACTCAGCCATCTCAAGCTCCCTCCGGGTCGCCGAGCGGATCGAGGCGCTCCCGCGGACGCTCGAAGCGCATGGCGCAGAGGCGGGGCATCGAGCGCTCGAGCTCGAGGTCGAGCGAGTCGGTGAGGAACTCGAAGGGGGGCGTAGGCTCCTCGAGCCGGGTGAGGACGAGCCCCGCGCTACATAGGGGGTTGACGTAACCCGAGAGCGGGCGGTGCGAGAAACGCACCGGGATCCCGGGGTCGATCTCCTCGAGACCCACCGTCTCCGTCAGGTAGGGCCCGATCCTCCAGTACATCTCGTCCAGTATCCGGTCGTCGACGAACCCGCTGCCGGGCCCCTGCACCACCGGGTGGTTGACGACGAGGACGAGGCGGCCGCCTGGGGCGACGACGCGGGCCATCTCGGCGAGCATCCTCTCGGGCTCGTCGGCGTGCTCGATCACGAGGCAACAGACGACTCCGTCGCAGGCGCCGTCACGCAGCGGGAGACGCTCTCCTCTCGACTGCACGTAGACGGGACCGCCCCCCTGCCGCACGGCGTTCGCCAGCTGGCGGGCGAAGGGGTCCACCCCAACGACGAGCGCCGGCGCCGGCAGGGCCGTAGCAAGCCTGCGGGAGACCTGCCCCTCCCCCGCCCCTACGTCGAGAATGGTCCGGCAGCCGGTGAGATGCTCGGCCACGAGGGGCAGGATCTGCAGCTCGTACTCGGCGTCGGCACCGTTCGAGAAGGTGGTGAGCCACCATTCCGCCAGGCTGTCCCAGTCGGTCGCAGGCGGCTTGACGGACGCCGCCTCGTCCTCGGGAGGGCTCGTGTCACCTCGTGTGCTCGGCTCGCTCACCATGACGCACATCATGTCGCGTTCTACCAGCAGGTTTGTGCACGTGGTCGTAGACGGCGCCGGCGACTTGGTCCGGTAGCCAGGCGAGCGCGGAGAGCTCCTCGAGGGAGGCGGCCTGCACGCCCCGCACCCCGCCAAGCTCCTTCACGAGGCGCTTGCGCCGCTTCGGCCCGAGACCGGGGACGCCGTCGAGGACCGTACGCGTCATCCGCTTGCCCCTGAGCTCTCTGTGGAAGGTGATGGCGAAGCGGTGCGCCTCGTCACGGGCCTGCTGCAGGAGGTATATACCCTCGGAGCTCCGCGGGATGACGACCGGATCGCTCTTGCCCGGGACGTAGACCTCCTCGAGGCGCTTCGCGAGCGAGGCGACCGCGATCCGCTCCGAGAGACCGAGCTCCTCGAGGACGTTCACCGCCACGTTGAGCTGCCCCTTGCCGCCGTCGACGAGGAGGAGCTGGGGCGGGTAGGCGAAACGGGAGGCCCGCCGCCGGCGCCTTCCTATCTGGTCTATATCGGGCAGCGCCTCGCCATCGGGCAGCGCCTCGCCGGGATCTCTCACTGCCGGGGTCGACCCGCCCTCACCGGCGCGGATCGCCCCCTCCCCCGGCGCCACCTCTGGGACCTCCCCGTCGCCGTCGAGGACATGGGCCAGCCTCCGGCTGAGCACCTCGTACATGGCGCCGTAGTCGTCGTTCCCCTGGACGGCGGAGACCTTGAAGCGGCGGTAGTCGGAGCGCTTGGGGAGCCCGTCCTCGAAGACCACCATGGAGCCGACGTAGTCCGTCCCCTGCAGGTGGCTCATGTCGTAGCACTCGATCCGTAGGGGCGCCTCGGCGAGACCGAGGGCGTCCTGCAGCTCCTCGAGGGCGACGGCGCGGCTCGTCAGGTCCGACGAGCGCCGGAGGCGGTGCCGGTTGAGCTGCTCGGCGGCGTTTCTTCGGGACGTCTCGAGGAGATCGCGCTTGCGCCCGCGTGAGGGCACCCTGAGCTCGACGCGGCCCTCCCGCAGGCCCGAGAGCCACGCGTTGTAGGTCGCCTCGTCGTCCGGTAGCTCGGGGAGGAGTACCTGGCGGGGGACACCGAGAGGGGTCTCGGAATAGTGCTGCTCGAGGACGCGGCCGATCAGCTGGGCCGAGGTCAGGTCCTCGACCTTCTCGAGGACGAAGCCGTGCCTTCCCACCACCCTTCCCCGGCGCACGTGAAGCACCTGCACCGAGGCGACGAGGTCATCCTCGGCGACACCGACGACGTCGAGGTTCTCGGGGGTGTCGGTGACCATCTGCTGGCGCTCGATCGCGAGCCGGACCGAGCTCAGCCGGTCCCTCAGCCGGGCGGCGTGCTCGAACTCGAGAGCGTCGGAGGCCTCTTTCATCTCGGTCTCGAGCCGTCGCACGACCGGCTTGGTGTCGCCTTCGAGAAACGCCATCAGCTCGCCCACTAGCTCCCTGTACTCCTCATCGCCCACCGCGCCGACGCAGGGGGCCGAGCAGCGCTCGATGTGGTACAGCAGACACGGCCTTCGCAGGAGCTCGTGGCGGTGCATCTTGGCGTTCGTGCAGGTGCGGATAGGGAACGACCGCAGCAGGAGGTCGAGCGTCTCGCGGATGGCATAGGCGTGCGCATAGGGGCCGAAGTACCGGGTGTCCTTGCGCTTCGCCCCTCTCATGACCGTCGCCCGCGGCCAGGCCTCCCCGACGGTCACGGCGAGGTAGGGATAGCTCTTGTCGTCGACGAGGCGCACGTTGAACCTGGGACGATGTGTCTTGATGAGGCTGAACTCGAGCATGAGCGCCTCGACGTCGTTCTGTACGACGATCCACTCGACCGAGGCGGCCCGCTCCATCATCTGGGCGGTGCGGGGGTGGAGCGAGCGGGGGTCGGCGAAGTAGTTCGAGAGCCGGGCGCGGAGCGAGCGCGCCTTTCCGACGTATATCACCCTCCCATCGGCATCCTTGAACTGGTACGAGCCGGGAGCGTCCGGTATCGCATCTGGCCGCTTCAGCACTACAATGGAGGCTACGCCGGCCTGGTTCCCCGGCGGACATCTCGCCTTGTGGCCGACACACCCGCGGATGGGCGACCAGGCTGTCCCCGCCGGCCGTCGTCGAGGCGCATATCAGGGGGTCCCATGATCCGCCTCCAGACACGGTTACCCGACGACTACACGCGTGCAGAGCCGGACGATCTCGCGGCGCGTGTCGCCGAGGCGAAGAGGCGCCTCGGCGAGCGCCTCGTCATCCTCGGGCATCACTACCAGCGCGACGACGTCATCACCTTCGCGGATGCCCGCGGCGACTCCTTCGGGCTCTCCCGCTACGCGGCGACGAGGCAGGACGCCGAGTTCGTCGTCTTCTGCGGCGTCCACTTCATGGCCGAGTCGGCCGACATCCTCACCGCCTCCCACCAGCAGGTCCTCCTCCCCGACCTGAACGCCGGGTGCTCGATGGCAGACATGGCCGACGAGGAGGAGGTCGAGCAGCTCTGGGACGAGCTCGAGGGCGTCATCGACCTCGAGCGGGTGGTCCCTGTGACCTACATGAACTCCGCCGCCTCCCTGAAGGCCTTCGTCGGCCGCCACGGCGGCGCCGTCTGCACCTCCTCCAACGCCCGGGCGATACTGCGCTGGGCGCTCGGGCTCGAGGGGGCGGCCCCCGTCGCGGGCGGCCGGGGCGACAAGGTGCTCTTCTTCCCCGACCAGCATCTCGGCCGCAACACAGGCTTCCAGCTCGGCTTCTCCGGGGGTGACATGCGCGTCGTCAACCCGCGTCTTAGCTTGGGCGGCCTGGAGGAGCGTGACGCGAAGGAGGCGACGTTTCTTTTGTGGAAGGGCCACTGCTCGGTGCATCAGCGCTTCTCCGCTGATCAGGTGAGTGCCTTCCGGGCCTCCCAGCCCGGCGGGATCGTGATCGTCCATCCCGAGTGCGCCCATGAGGTCGTCGAGCTCGCCGACCAGGTGGGCTCGACCGACTACATCATCCGCGCCGTCGACGCCGCCCCCGCCGGGTCGGTCATCGCCGTCGGCACCGAGATCCACCTCGTCGACCGCCTCGCCAAAGAGCATCCGGACCGGAAGGTCGTATCACTCGACCCCCTCGTCTGCCCCTGCTCGACCATGTCGCGCATCGATCTCCCCCACCTCGCCTGGGTCCTCGACGGTCTCCTGGATGGAGTCGTCCGCAATCGCATCACCGTCCACGAGACGGTCGCCGCGAGCGCTCGGGTGGCGCTCGAGCGCATGCTCGCCATCGCGTGACCCACCCACAACCGCGCGCCAAGGCCAGGAGCGCCGAGGACCGCAAGCGCTCCTCGGCGAGAGTTCACCGCCCGAGGGTGCGACTCGCCCGCTTCCTCCTCCTTGTCGCCGTCGTGCTCGCCGCCATCTTCGTGCCCCGCCTCTTCCAGCGGCACGCCCCGCCGATGACCCCGCTCCAGGCCCGCATAGTCAGCTATGCCAAGAGCCAGCTCGGCTACCGCACGGACCCGCCCAACTCCTACTGCAACAAGTTCAGCTACTTCTGGGGCTCGGGCTCGGCCGACTGTCCGGCTGGCGAGCTCGACGAGGAGTGGTGCGCCGACTTCGCCGCCTGGGCATGGCACAAGGCCGGCGTGGTCTTCACCTACGGCTACCGGCCGGGAGACATAAACGGCGCGGCGGTGAGTTTCTACGAGTGGGCGTTGGCCCACGACGCCTGGCATCCCGCCCACGGTTACGCTGCGGCCCCCGGGGACGTCGCCGTCTACGGTCTCGTCCTCGGCCCGGATCCCTCTGCGGCCCATGTCGCCGTCGTCACGGACGACCCGCCGGGCCAGGAAGGACCGGACGTCGTGAACGGGGACGGCGACCGCACGGGCTTCTCCGTCGTCGAGACGGGCGAGGATCAGGTGCGCGCCGCCGCCGGTGGGGTCCGCTCGCCGCTCTCCGGCTACGTGAGCCCGCCATCGCCTCCCCCGCGTGCGCGACACTCAGGGACATGAGCGACGACGCCAGCTGCGAGACGACCACAAACCTGACCCCGCCTACGGCCGAGATCGAGGCCTGCCGGGAGACGCACGACCGCCTCATCGCCAGCCTCGAGGCCGTCGACGACGTCGTGGCGCGAAGACCGAGTCGCCTCCCCGACTGGACGATCGGCCACGTGCTCACGCACATCGCCCGCAACGCCGACTCCTTCGTCCGCATCCTCGAAGCGGCCGCCGAGGGTCAGCAGGTCACCCAGTACCCGGGCGGGCCCGCCCAGCGCACGGGCGAGATCGAGACGGGGGCGACCCGGCCCGCAGCCGCCATCGTGAACGACGTCCGCTCCGCGACGGCAAGGCTGGACGCCGCCTTCCGCGACGCACAGCCTGCAGCCTGGGCGGGCACCTGCGTCGTGGGGCACGGCTCGACGATCACCTGCGACGACCTTCCCCGCCGCCGCCGCCGCGAGGTCGAGGTGCACCACGTCGACCTCGGGCTCGGCTACGAACCGGGCGACTGGCCAGAAGACTTCGTCGCCGGCGAGCTGGCGATGGCCCTGAGGGACCTCCCGGGAAGGATCGAGGATGCCGCCCAGAGAGCGTCCCTGTTGGCGTGGGTCGCCGGGCGCGTCGGCGAGCCGGAGAGGATCGACCTCCTCCCTTACTGACCGAGCATCGGCGCCAGGAACAGTCCTGTGTAGCTCTCGGGAGTCTTCGCCACCTTCTCCGGCGTCCCCTCTGCCACGACGGTGCCGCCTCCGTCTCCTCCCTCGGGCCCGAGGTCGATGATCCAGTCGGCCGACTTGACGACGTCGAGGTTGTGCTCGATGACGCACACCGTGTTGCCGGCGTCGACGAGGCGCTGCAGGACCGTCAGCAGCTTGCGGACGTCCTCGAAGTGAAGCCCGGTGGTGGGCTCGTCGAGGATGTAAAGGGTGCGCCCCGTCGAGCGCTTCGACAGCTCCGAGGCGAGCTTCACCCGCTGCGCCTCCCCTCCCGAGAGCGTCGGCGCCGGCTGGCCGAGGCGGACGTAGGAGAGCCCGACGTCGACGAGGGTTTGCAGGTGCCTGGCGATCACCGGCTGGGCGGCAAAGCAGTCGAGGGCCTCCTCGCAGGAGAGGTCGAGCACCTCGGCGATGTTGCGCCCTCGCCAGGCGACCTCGAGGGTGTCCCGGTTGTACCGGCCCCCCTTGCAGACCTCGCAGGGGACGTACACGTCGGGGAGGAAGTGCATCTCGATCTTGAT
>JASHRK010000391.1 GCA_030037405.1 Acidimicrobiales bacterium
AGTGTCGGCTGGCCGCACCCGACGGGTACGTGCTGCCCGTCCTTGCCACAGGTGCCCGGGCTCATGTCGAAGTCGCTGCCGACGGCGTCGATCCGGGAGAGGACCTCCGGGCCGTTCCCGATGAGGTTGGCGTCACGGATCGGCTCGGTGATCCGCCCGTTCTCGATCAGGTATGCCTCGGTCATGCCGAAGACGAAGTCACCTGTGGTCGTGTTGACTTGCCCTCCGCCGAGACGGGCGACGTAGATCCCGTGAGGAGTCTGGGCGACGATCTCCTCGGGGTCGTCTTCACCAGGCAGAAGAAACGTGTTCGTCATCCGCACCATCGGCAGGTGCCGATAGCTCTCGCGCCTGCCGTTGCCCGAAGAGCCGCCCCCCGACTTCCTCGCGCTCGTGCCGTCCCACATGTAGGCGACGAGAACGCCGTCCTCGATGAGGACGTTGCGTGCCGCCGGGTGCCCCTCGTCGTCGATCGCGAAGCTGCCCCAGTTGGGGCGGACCGTCGAGTCGTCGACGAGCGTCACGTCCGGGCCGGCGACCCGTTCGCCGAGGCGGCCACAGAAGACCGACGAGTCCTTGACGATGTGGTCGGCCTCGAGCCCATGCCCGCAGGCCTCGTGGAAGAGGATTCCGCCGCTGCCCCGCTCGAGGACTATCGGCACCACGCCGGCCGGGGCAGGGCGGGCCGAGAGTTTCGTCACGGCGCGGCGTGCGGCTGCCTCTGCCACCTCTTCGACGGATCGCTTGTCGAAGAGCTCGAAGCCGACCGTTAACGCCACGGTCTCACGACCGGTTTGCATACCGGCGTCGCCCGATGCGACGCACGTGACCGCGAGACGTGTCCTCACCCCGTCGTCGGATCTCAGGAGACCCTGCGAGTTGGCGACGACGATGCGGCGCCTCGAGTCGGCGTAGCCGGTGCTCACCTGGACGATCGAGTCGCTCTTCGAGCGTGCGGCGTCATCCGAGCGGTAGAGCAGCTCCACCTTGGTCCCCTTCGGCACCTCGTGCGGCATCCTGACGCCCTCGTTCGCCGCGAGCGCTCGGGGGGCGTCGAGGGCGACGGGTCGTGGAGGCTCCCCGCTGTCTCGTGCCGCCGCGGCGGCCGCTTCCGCCGCCGCCAGCAGCCCGGGCTCCGAGAGGTCCGCCGTGTGGGCGAAACCGGTCGTCTCGCCCACGACGACTCTGATCCCGGCACCGCGCTCGCAGCCCGAGGAGAGCTCCTCCACGCGGCGGTCGTCGAGCAGGATACCGGTCGTCGCCCGGTCCTCTGCGAAGACCTCCGCGAAGTCGCCGCCGCGACGTAACGCCGCCTGGAGCACGCGCTCGAGCACGTCCGGTTCGACGAGAGGCGGCTCTCCGGTGGGCGTCGCGGTGATCGCCATGAGGCTCGATCTCCTTCCACTTCCTTGTCGCAGGCAGGATCCACCAGTTTCGCACCTGCGGTCAGTACCATCCGGCGGGAGACGTAGCGCCCGGGGAGGTGTGGGCATGGACGAGAGCGGTGCCGTAGACCAAGACAGCGAGAGCATCGCCACGCCGATCTTCAACGTGTACCGACGAGGGTACGACCCCGAGCAGGTCGACCGCTACGTGCAGGACCAGCAGCGCCGGCTCGACGCCGCCCTGCACCGTGCCTCCGAGTCCGAACGCAAGCTTGCCGCCGCCGTCGGCCAGCTCCGGGAGCTTCACCGCCGAGTCGCCGTCTACGAGAGCGAGGCACGCGGCGCCCAGCCCCCGGCTCTCGACACGCTCGGCGATCGCGTGCAACGCATCCTCCAAGAGGCGTGGGAGGGGGCGTACAACCTCCGCCAGGAGGCGGAGCGTGAAGTCGCCGAGCTGCGCGAGAAGATCGAGCGCGAGGTCGAGGCCGCCAGGCTGCAGGCGCGAGAGGAAGTCGACGAACTGCGCGACGTCGCCAGCCGGGAGGCGGCGGAGCTCGTCGACGAAGCCACGAGGCGGGCGCTCGCGCTCCGAGACGAGATGGACCGCCGGCGCGCCGCCTATCTCGACAAGGTCGAACGCGACCGCCAGCGTGCCGTGTCGCAGATCTCCTACCTCTACGACCAGCGCCAGCTTGCGATCTCGGAGCTTGCCCGCCTGCAGGCGACCGTGCAGGCGACCGTGGAGGAGATGGCGCACAGCCCCCTCGTGAGGCCGGCCGACGCCCTAGCCGAGTCACCTATGGCTCGTGGGACGGTCGAGGCGGAGGACGCAACGGCGGGCGAGGACGAGATCGAGCGGGAACCGGTAGGAGCAGTGCAGGCGGAGGCTGAGCTGCGCAGCGCGGGCGCGGGCTCGTTGCTCAGTCAGTTCATCGAGGACGCCGACTCGCGGCCTTCCGAGCTGCAGTTGGAGTCAGCGGAAGAGCAGACGGAGATGCTTGTCAACCACGAGGAGATCCCGACCGGGCCGATGGAGCCGGTCGGGTACGGCCTCGGTGACCTCGAGCCTCCGGCGCGCCCACGACGGGCCGCGGACCCCGAGGCTGAGGAAGACGGCGGGGGCGTCGGTGGGCGTCGGCCCTACGGTGGCGTCTATGACGCCGAGCAGGATGGCTGGGCCTAGCGGAATATTTGTGTGTGCAACTAGGTTGGGCAGCGTATGCCAGCCGTCACCGCAGACACGCTCACCGTACCCGCCCTCGAGGCCGTACCGGATGCCACTACGAAGTGGCGGCCCGTGCGACGGGTCGTCGACACGATCCGCACCCTGGAGGGTGCTGGCTTCCCCGTGCGACGGCCGTTCCCGAGCCGGGACTTCGCGCTGGCGGATCCGTTTCTTCTCCTTGATCACCTAGGCGCCGTCGAGTACGCGCCCGGAGAGGCAAAGGGCGCCCCTTGGCACCCTCACCGTGGTTTCGAGACGGTGACCTACATCATCGACGGAGCCTTCGAGCACAAGGACACCACGGGCGGCGGCGGTCTCATCACCGACGGAGCCACGCAGTGGATGACGGCGGGAGCGGGGATATTGCATGACGAGATGCCCCCCGAGCAGCTCGTCATGAAAGGTGGTCTCTTCCACGGCTTCCAGCTATGGGTGAACCTTCCCGCCAGCCTCAAGTGGACGCCTCCGCGCTACCAGCCGATCGAGGCTGCGGACGTCGCCCTGCTCGCCAGCCCCGACGGGGGAGTGCTCGTCCGGGTCATCGCCGGCGCCCTCGGTGGTCACAAGGGCCCCGGCGAGACGTGGACGCCGATCACCCTTGCTCATCTCTCGCTCTCGCCCGGTGCCCGGATAAGCCTGCCGTGGACTCCGAGCTTCAACGCCCTCGCCTACGCCCTCGCGGGCAACGGCCACGCCGGCCAGGAGCTTCGTCCGCTCGCCGAGGGTCAGCTCGCCGTCTTCGGGGACGGCGACGCCTTCACCCTCACCGCGGACGGGACGCAGGATCAGAAGGGCACGGGCAACTGGGAGGTTCTCGTGCTCGGTGGGCAGCCGATCAACGAGCCGGTCGCCCGCTACGGACCCTTCGTGATGAACACGCGAGAGGAGATCCTGCAGGCTGTCGAGGATTATCAGGCCGGGAAGCTCGGGCAGATCCCGGCTCAGTACCTCCCTCACCGAACGG
>JASHRK010000033.1 GCA_030037405.1 Acidimicrobiales bacterium
CGTCCCAGAGCACCATGCCATAACGCTGCGCGTTGCTCTTGGTCACGCTCGTCACACGTTTCTCCGGCCGGCTCTCTGCCAACTCGAAGGCGTACCGGATGATGCGCTCGCAGCCGACTTCGGTGAACAGGGCCGACTCAACCGCCACTTCTCCGCCACTCCCACGCGCTCCTAGGTTGCGACCGCCGATGCCCGAGTACTCGCCCTCAGAGTTCTCTCGCACCATCACCCAAGACAGATCCCGGACCTCACTGTCGCGGAGCGGTCCGCGTACCTGCGGCCAGAACGTGACTGGGCGCACGTTCGCCCACAGATCGAGCCCTTGGCAGATCGCTAGCCGCAATCCCCACAGACTGATGTGATCGGCGACAGTGGGCCAACCCACCGCTCCGAAGTAGATGGCGTCGAAGACCCGCAACTGCTCGAGTGCGTTCGCCTCCATCATGCGTCCCGTCTCCGCGTAGTACGCGCAGCCCCATGGGAGCTCGGTCCATTGCACCGTGAGAGTCCGGGAGACGTTCGCGACCGCGTCCACGACGGACATCCCGACGGCGATGACCTCGGGTCCTATGCCGTCGCCACCGATGACGGCGATCTGGAGTGGCGTCACGCCCGTACCCGTGGTGGCCCCGTCGCCTCCGTACGCGCAGTCCCGAACGACGTCTCCCTCTCGAGGAGATCGCCGCACAGCACCTCCTCGAACTGACTGGTGCACGGGTTCCCGCTAGCCAGCCAAAGTCGCCTCTCGGCGGGACTCGTCACCACGGCCAGCACCGTCGCCCACTGCATGACGTCTTTGTCTCTCGGGTCCGGATGGCAGCAAATGCCGGTCGGCCAGTCGGCGTGGTCCTCCAGAAGCTTTGCAAGCCGGTCGACGTCCCACAACGTCTCGCAAGACAACAGCTCGGTCGCTCGCCCGAGGCGCACGATACTGTCGGGCATGGCGTACGCCGAGACCTCGGAGATGCCGTGCGGCAGATTGAGGAAGTGGTTCGTATGGACGAGAACACCCGCCTCCGGCAGCTGCCAGCTCACCTGAGTGTGGTCGCCGGGAGCCGTCTCGATGTTGACCGCAACGCCGTCTCCGTTCACGATCATGTAGTTCGCCGACGATGAGCGCGGCAGCGTCTGCACCAACCGCAGAGCGTCCGTTACCGTCTGACAGTCGGCGAGCAGTCGCAGCATGACGTGAAACGGGACTCCAGGTGCGCCTCGATCGGCGGAGGTAACCAGCGCATTGGTCAACACTGCAAGCCCAGCCGAGTTCAGGCTCACCTTGGTCAGCAGGCCCGCCTCCACTGTGGTCACGAAGCTCGGTAGCTCGCCAGGTTGCTCGACCTCGAGAACCACTGCCGAGTCGAAGCAGTGGACCAGCCAATCCCATGTCTGCGCCGCCAGTGGCATCCCGCTCGTCGTGCGAGTCGAAAGGAGCGCCATGGCAGTGCATTCACGCGCGAGCAAAGCGCGCTCGGTCTCCGCACGGCGCGCCGTCGCGGCCCACATCACCTCGGTGCGGGCATTCATCGCTAGTACGTCACCAAGGGTGAGCCCAGCACCTTCTGCGATCCCCCGTACTTCATCAAGGACATGCGGTGCATGCCGCTCTATCGGTTCGGCAAATTGAAGCGCGGCCTCTGCCGCCTTCGACCAAACAATCCCGGCTAGCTCGCCGAAGGCCTCCTCGTAACCAGCCCGCGTCACGGCAATCCTGTCGCGCGCCTGTTCGCCATAGGCCCGACCTCGTTCGCGAGGCTCACCGCGCACAGTTATACGTGGGTACATGCTGACCTCATCGCGTCTCTTCCTCATCTGGCGTCGCCGTCGGCTGGCGCCGCGCCTCCTCCAGCATTTCGGCCGGATCGTTCGACTCTATGCGCATCGGTGCGCTCTGCTCGGACCGCGTGCCAAGGATCTCGATGACCAAGTGTCGTAGCGGCGACTCGCCTGCGTTCCCCAAACGATGCGTCAGGCGACGATCGGATGCCGAGCCGACGGACGTGTGACAGACGTAGCCGTCCGCCACCGACAACGTCTCTGACGGCGTATCGGCCACTTGTAGTCCGATCTCTGCGTCAGTGACGTACACGATCACATAGTCGTGCTCGTGACGGTGAAAATCGCTCCACTCGCCCGGCTCGAGCGTGAATTCCCATACCCGGACTGCGCTGTTCTCGAAGAGAACCTTTGATCCGACGTGGGTACTGACGTCGTCCGCTTCCATCGCATCTCCTTCGACGCCGCTTCAACCGGCGCTCGGGCTCCAAGTAGTTCGCGGTCCAAACCGAAGACTTTGCATGTTCTCAAGACGTCCGACTACACGTCGGCGAGGACCGCGGTGCGCGAGTCGAGCAGGTCGATCTCCTCAGCCGAAAGACGCAACCTCTGGAATTCCAGGAGGTCACCAAGCTGGTCGAGGGTGCGGGCGCTCGCGAGGGGCACGACGCCTCGCCGTGCAGAAAGCCATGCCAATGCCGCCGCCGCGACGGATACCTGATGCGCTGCTGCGAGCTCGTCGAGGGCTTCCAGCACCGGCTCGTGCTCTGGGGTCAGGTAGAGGCTTGCGTCCTCGAGGCGCTCCGAGGAAGGGAGCGTCGCACCCCGGCGATACTTCCCGGTTAGAAAGCCGTCCGCGAGGGCTGAATACGCCACACATACGATGTTCTCGCGGACACATACCCCCGCTAGCTCATCCTCGTACTCGTGTCGGTGCACCAGGTTGTAGTGCGTTTGAAGCACGCCATACGGCGCCAGCCCGTCCCTGCGCGCGACCTTCAGGGCTTCGACAAGCCGCGATGCGTCATAGTTAGAGGCCCCGACGAGGCGAACCTTTCCAGCCGCGACGAGCGCATCGAAAGCTGCAAGTGTCTCCTCGAGTGGGACCGTCGGATCATCAACGTGGGCATAGTAGACATCGATGTAGTCAGTTTGGAGCCGTCTCAGAGATGCTTCGGCGGCGGCAGTAATGTTCGCCGCCGTGAGACCGGGGGCCGTCTGCAGCTTACCTACCTTTGTCGCGAGCACGATGGTGTCGCGTCGTCCCCGACGGGACAGCCAGCGCCCTATGATCGCCTCAGACTCTCCTCCAACGTGACCGTCCATCCACTGCGAGTATGTGTCGGCGGTGTCAATGAAATTCCCGCCTCCGTCGATGTAGGCATCGAGCAGGTTAAACGACGTAACCTCGTCTGCTGTCCAGCCGAACACATTGCCGCCGAGGCAAAGCTCGTACACCTCAAGTCCGCTGGCTCCAAGTCCGATCACAGTTGTCCTTCCCTCAGACGTCGTCGAGCATCTGCTGCCGCCACCTACTCATTCGACGCGGCCTGACCGACCTGAGTGCTCTCGCTCAGCGTCCACTCCTTGAGCGGATGATCGGCGCGCCACCGCTCCGCATAGGCGTGCATCGGTTCGAACACGACGCCCGGCTGCGCTCGCATGTGGTCGATCAAGCCCTCGAGCATCAGCAGCCGTGAGCCCCTCCCGATGACCTGTGGATGACAGGTCAGGATAAACACGCCGCCGGGCACGTGCGCGTGCGCGTAGTCGAACTCACCCTGCCAGATCTCACGTACCGTCGACGGCGCCGTTTGCTCAGTGCTCCAACCCACGGAGAACTCCATCAAAGGAAAGTCGTCAAGTGCCCAGCTCATCGGCATCTCAACGAGGTCGATCGGCCTGCCGAACTCGTAAGGACCAGTCTTTGACCAGCGGTCTCCCTGACGCAGGTAGTACGGCAAGAAGTCAGAGCCGCAGCAGGAGCTCTCGTAGAGCATCCCGTGCTCCAGCAGCAGGTCCACTGTCGTAAGTGTGAAGTCACCGGACGGCGAGCGGTAGCCGAGTGGGCGGACGCCGGCAACCGCCTCTAATGCGTCCAGTCCGCGCTGGAACACGTCGCGCTCACCGTCCTTGCCGAGCGGTGCAGGGTTCTCGTGGACCCAGCCGTGGTGGCCGATCTCGTGGCCGGCGTCGCGAATCGCACACACCGAGCGAGGGTACGCAAGCGCAGTGTGGCCCGGGACGAAGAAGGTCGCTGTGATGTCTTTCTTCTCCAGCAGGGCCAGGATCCGAGGCATTGCGTAGGGCCCGAACTCCCCTCGCGAGATCTCCGCGGGATTGTCGGTCTCCGCGATCCACACCGACATGGCGTCGAAGTCGAAGGACAGGCAGACGGACAGCTGCGGTTCCGTGACCATGAATGCTCCTCTCCGCGCTCCGTCTCACATCGAACCGTGGGGCCGAGCGTACCTTGCCGCGAGTCGTGCTCTGCCACTCACGAGAGCCAGAGGCTCCGGAAGTCCCAGCCGTTGAACGAGATTCCGGTCTTTGACGGCACAGCGCCGTGGACGTCGGGCGCATAACCATCGATCACCGCGAGGAAGAACGGGATGATATACGGCGCTTGCGTCCACAGGACCTTCTGCATCTCATGCACGATATCAGCCTTGGTAGAAGCATTTAATGTCGCCAACGCCTGAGAGAAGAGCGTGTTGTAACGCGCGTCGTCGAAATGGGTCTCGTTAAACGGCGCACCTGGGATCGTGTTGTCCGGAACCTGCGCAAGGATAGGTGCATAGTACCAGTAGTCCTGCGCGAATGTCCACTGAAGGTAATTCGGGCCGAAGTACTCGGTCGGCGTTATCTGGTTCAGGTTAACCTTTACACCGGCCAGCGATGCCTGCTGGGCGAAAACCTCCGCCATACCTAGCACACCCTGCGCGATGTCGCCGGTCACGAGCTCCACGGTCAACCCTTCATGGCCTGCCGCCTTGAGTAGCGCCTTTGCCTGCGGAATGTCCTGTTCGTGCTGCGGGAGAGCATGATCGTACTCGGGGTCCCAGATCCCGAAGATGTCGTTGCCAATCGTGCCGTAACCACCGTAGACGCTCTCCAGCATCTTCCGTCGATCGACAATGAGCTGGAACGCTTGACGAACCCGAACGTCAGTGAAAGGCGCTTTATCGACGCGCATGGTGAAGGGATTCCACCCCCCACCTGGGGAGATCTCTACCTTCTTGCCAGACGACTTCAGGCTGTCAATGAGATCGAACGGAACCGAGTTGACGCAGTTCGCCTGGCCCGACAGCAGCGCATTCACCTGGCTTGACTCGTCACTGTAGTCCACCAGCACAAGCTCATCGACATAGGGCAATGGCTGATCCCAGTAGTTCTCCCAGCGCCGAAACACACTCTCCACTCCGGGTGTGAAACTCACGTACTTGAATGGTCCAGTCCCAATAGGATGTTTTGGATCGAAGTCTTCCGGCAATAAGTACACAGTGGAGGTACCGTCAAGTGCTTCGAAAAAGGTTGAATACGGGCGAGAGAAGGGAATTGATACCGTGTATTTGTCGACCTTGCGTATCTCCGCCAGCTTGAGCTTGCGGAGGAGGATGGCCGCTACTCCGGGGGAGGGCG
The DNA here is from genome assembly GCA_030037405.1 of Acidimicrobiales bacterium. Lineage (GTDB taxonomy): Bacteria > Actinomycetota > Acidimicrobiia > Acidimicrobiales > Bog-793 > JOPF099. The sequence goes on from JASHRK010000033.1 coordinate 5,416, forward strand.
TGACGCACCGCCTGATCGAGAAGATGAGGTCGTCCGCTGTCGCTTCCCGGCCGTTGTGGAACAAGACGCCCTTGCGAAGACGCATGGTCCACGTTGTCGCGTCCTTGTTGGGAGCCAGCTCATCGACAACGCGCAGATAGGGAAGCCCGTTCTTGCCTCCCCACACGACGCCGTCGTAAAGGGAGGCGATGCGGGCGAAGTCGGGGTTGGTCGCCGGCTTGTTGGGATCGACCGTATCCGCGCTCGAACCGCCGGTCAGCGCCGCTGTCAGCGTGCCACCGTGCCGTGCTTTGACTGTGCTCGCGGGCGCAGGTGTGGCACGGCTCGACGAGGCATTCGACAAGCCGCCCCGGACCGCGATCAGCGCACCCGCGCCCAAGATACCGCTCTTGGCCGCTCCTCCCAGGAAGTCACGTCGCGTGATTGGTCCCATCATCGCTCCTGGTCTCTCGTAGTTCTCTTCGTACGCGGGGCTGAATCAGGACCCGTCGGACCAATCCAGGACCTGAACTCTGGCCCTGACGTCCCCCCAACTACGGCGTTGTGTCCGTCAGCTCTCGCTTCGCCGAGTCGGTTGGGACGGTATCATGTACACACGATGAGTGCAATTGGCGCCAATCATGGCCTCGAACAGTGCTCCGGACGGCACGGGCAGGTGAACACGGTGTCCGACAAGGAGTGCTCTCGATGACCATCGTGCGAGATGAGGCGGGGCCGCTTCCCGACGGCGGAGAAGCGCATGCGGAACGAATTGCCAGACAGCTGAGCGACGAGGTGGACAAGGGCCTCGTCCCGGTGGGTAGCTGGCTGCGTCAGGAAAAGCTCGCTCAGCAGTTCGGCGTCAGCCGAACTGCTGTCCGGGACGCCATCCAGCGTCTCCACACGCGCGGCGTGGTCGAGTTGATCCCGAACCGCGGCGCCCGAATTCGACAGGTCTCCGAACGAGACATCCAAGAGGCTTACCAGGTGCGAGCCCAGCTCGAGGGGTTCGCAGCCGAGCTCGCAGCGGTGCGCGCCACCTCTGACCAACTCGTGCGACTACGGATAGCTGACGAGCTCTTCGAGCATGCTGTCGGCGCACACGTGCACGACAGCACGTCGCCCGGCGACTCGCACGACTGGGCACACGCCAACGATCTGTTTCACAGCGTCGTCCAAGATGCCGCATGCAACGAACGCCTGAGACACGCGATCAACGGTCTACTTCGAAGCTTCCCGCGGATCCTCGTGTGGCGAGCTCTAGGAGCGGACCTGCGGCTGCTGCAGGAGAACGTGGCACAGCACCGGGCGATACGAGAAGCGATCGAAGCCGGTGACAGTGCCGTCGCGCGCCAGCTCATGGTGAGCCACATAGGCCGTGCAGGTGAACTGGTCGCGCTCCGTACGGCGCGCCATGAACCGGGAGCTTGATCTCACCGCTTCTGTGCCGGCCGGACCATATCCCGCGTAGGAATGCCCTCTCGTTCCAGTCTGCAAGACTGGGTGCCTCGATCAACGGGGGGTGGGGGTCATGTTCGAGGACGAGCACGCCGAACTGCCGTCGCTCGTTGAACCGACCGGCGGCGAGACAAGCGGGCCGCGCAATACGGCGCGTCGGCGGTGGTGGACGCGCGGAAGGGTGATCGCCGTCTCGATCGTTGCAGCGGTCGTGGCCGTGTGCGGGACCGTCGTGCCGATGGAGCTGGGCGGCCTGCAGTCCGTCTCCGCCGCGATGAGGGGCGTGTTGTCACAGGCAAGCGTACGTTTCTTCGTGACCGAGTCCGGAACGTCAGCGCTCAAGGGCTACGGGATCGCCGTCGAGCTCTCCAACCCGGACGGGGGAGCCGTCTCTGCCCCAAAGGCTCACCTCTCGGTCGAGTTGTCGATCCTCCATAGAGGTACTGACCTCGGCGACTTTCTCGTGACTCACACAGCGATGTGCCTGCGTCTCAATACGAAGGCCCTCGATGCGCTCGCCGAACGGGCCGGCTCGACAGAGTCGCTTGCCAAGACCCTCGAGCAGGCGGCGCGCCACCCGGACCTATCGTGGGCAGGCGTAATCGCCAAAGGTGGCTGGGTCGGTATCAGGACGAGCGCCCTCGAGAGCTACCTGGACAAGGAGCTCCGGCAGTTACGATCCTCGCCGTCGCTCGATCACGTGGCAGGGAAGAGCGAGGCGCTCCGGGCGGCTCTCACGCTGTCGCTTGCACAGGCCTGGGACGCCTGGACCAGCCTTCACACGAGCCCGGGTGGCCCCGAGACGACCAAGTACTCGCTGCGCCTCCCGGTGCGGAAGTTCCTCGTCGGCTTCGCCAACGACCTCGGCCACCAGTTGTCGGCGAAGCTTCCGGCACTGACGCGCCGCCTACCGAGCATCATCTCTGCTGTTCACAGGATCCCGGCCGACCTCAGCCTGCCGATCGAC
>JASHRK010000392.1 GCA_030037405.1 Acidimicrobiales bacterium
CCTGTGACGAACGCCGGCTCACCGCTCCCCTCCTGCTCGACGGTCGAGGACCCCATGGGTCGCAGCGGCGAGCCGTCTACGTGGAACGGGCCGAGCACGGTCGACTCGGTCGCACCCGGCGGCGAGGGGTGCTGCAGTACGTCGACCAGCATCGAGAGGCCGAGGGTATCGGAGAGCAGGATGAACTCCTGGCGCCGTTCGGTGCAAGTTTGGCCCGTCTCGGTCAGAAACGCGACGGCCTGCTCCCACTCGGCGTTTGTCAGGCAAACGTCGCGGGCGAATGCGTGGAGGTGCTCGACAAGGCTCTGGAGAACGAACCGGAGGCGGTCGTCGGGCGCTCGCCCAAAGCTCTCGCGAGCAGCTGCGGTGATCTCCTCGGGCGTTACGGGAGGCTGGTCGTCCTCCATTCGCGCATGCTACCCAGGGTCGCGGAGGCGGGCTTCGTCAGCGGGGACGGGTATCTCGACGTCAGCGAGCTCGAGGCACGCCGCGAGAGAGGCAAGCCGGCTCGGGCGGCAATACCGTTACGTCGTGACTGTCGGCGCCTCGCGGACGAGAGCCCCTGCCTGATGCCGCGTCAGACGTTGTCGGTCGAGGAGATCCTTTCTATCCTGACGGAAACCCCTGTCAGACTTCTTGAGCTGACTGGCAACGTCGGCGAGATGCGGCTCCGTGCCGCTCCGGAGCCTGGTGAGTGGTCCGTCGTCGAGATCCTTGCCCACCTGCGCTCGTGTGCTGACATGTGGGGTGAAGCCATCGAGACGATCATCGGCACTGACCACCCGACGATACGAGCCGTCAACCCGACCACCTGGATCGAGCACACGGACTATCGCGAGCTTGCGTTCGCCCCCTCCTTGCGGGCCTTCACGACGCAGAGGGACAAGCTCCTTGCTCTCTTGGCGCAGCTGCCGGAGCAGGGTTGGCTACGAGACGCCACCGTGCTCGGGGCCGGCAAGCCGCTCGAGCGCACCGCGCTTACCTACGCCAGCTGGCTGGCTCGTCACGAGCGGACCCACTGGAGACAGGTGGCACAGACTATGGAGGCGCGGTCACCCGTGTGAAGAGGATCCCCTGGTGGGTGGTAGTCGCCGCCAGTGCTGCCCCGGCGCTGCTCATCGGCGGCTTTCTCGTGGCCGCTGCCCTGCAGCCGGCTTCGTACAACCCGGTCCGCGACACGATCAGCCAGCTTGCCGGCCCGGGGGCCACGGACCCCTGGGTGATGACTTCGGCTCTCGCCGGTGTGGGCTCCTGCTGTGTGTTGGTCGCCCTCGGACTGCAGCCCGCGGGAGGCCTTGGCCGTGCCCTGCTCGCCGGCGGGGGCGTGGCGACGTGCCTGATCGCCGTGTTCCGTCAGCCGCGTCACGGCTACTCGCTCGGGCACGAACTGGCGGTCATCGTCGCGGCGGTGACGTTTTGTACCTGGCCGCTATTCGCTTCCCGTCGTGGGCACCCGGCGGTGCTGTTGACACGTCCTCCGAGTCTCGTAGCGGCTGGAGTGTCGATCGGGCTCGCAACGTGGTACGCCATCGAGAGCGATGGCGCCCTTCTCGGAGTCGCCGAGCGTTGTGCCGCGTCCGCTCCCGCTCTGTGGCTGTTCGCAGTCGTCGTCACGACACGGCGGGCGCTCGCCGGCGGAAGGTCTGACCTCGCCTCGTGACGACTCAGACAGTGGCCGCCCCGCGGAGGCGCCGGAGCATCACTTGAGCTGCACTGGTTGAGGTTGTGGCCCCTCTCGGACGACAACCTCGACCGCAGCCGTTCGACCCGGCCGTTCGACCGGCCGCGAGCGCCTCTTTCGGCAATCTTGGTGAGCAATTCACCGCGAGACTGGTTGTTAACGCTGGGTAGGCTCCTTTGGTGCCTGAGACACTCTCCTACGAGCGAAGAGTGCTCGACGTCGCCTCTTCGCGGATGGACGAGGAGCCTGTCCTCGTGCTGCAGGGAGCTCGAACCGTTGGGAAGACCTATTTATTACGTCAGCTCGCCGCGAGCCGAGGCGGCGAGTACCTCGATCTCGACGACCCGGCAACACTCGACGCCGTGCGCAGAGACGCCGTCACGCTCGTCTCAGGGGAAGGTCCGGTGTTCGTGGACGAGTACCAGCACGAGCCGGCCGTTCTCAGCGCCATCAAGGCCCAGCTCAACAAGGACCTTCGGCCGGCGCGGTACGTGCTCGCCGGGTCGACGCGCACGACGGCCGTCGCCGAGGTGGCCAAGTTCCTTGCCGGGCGTGCCAGCCGCGTCCTCGTGCTCCCGCTCTCCCAAGGGGAGATAGCCGGCGTCCGCGAGGACTTCGTGGAGATGTTGATGCTGGGAGAGCCAGCGGCCCTCGTCTCGCGGGAGAGGTCACTCACCTCGCGGACCGACTATGCCGAGCGGATCGCCAGGGGCGGTATGCCACTCGCTCTCTCTCGAGGTGAAGGCGCCCGCGCCCGGTGGTTCGACGAGTACGTTGACCTGGTCCTCGAGCACGAGGTGGTCGAGCTGAGCAGGCTTCGCCAACGCCGACAGCTCCCGGCGCTCCTCCGGCACCTCGCCGCTCACACCGGCCAGCTGCTCAACGTCTCCTCGACTGCGGCAGCCGCTTCCCTCGACCGCCACACCGCGGCGGATTACATCACCCTGTTGGAGAGTCTCTGCCTCGTCCGCCAGTTGCCGGCTTGGGGGCGGACGTCCGGAGGCCGTACGAGCGGGACGGCGAAGGTCCATCTCGTCGACTCCGGACTCGCTGCGCGACTGCTCCGCCGCGGCCCCGCCCATCTTGCCGCCCGTGAGGTGAGCGCCCTCACCGAGTTCGCCCACTTGCTCGCGACCTTCGTCGTCGGCGAGCTCGTCAAGCAGTCGAGCTGGCTGGACTTGGTCGTCGGTCTCTACCAGTGGAGGACCTATGACGACGACGAGGTGGACCTCGTTCTCGAGCGAGACGACGGTCGAATCGCCGCAGTGAGGGTGCTCAGCGGGACCCGCGTGCTGCCTGAGGACCTCCGTGGTCTGAGGCGCCTGCGGGAGGCGAGCGGCAACGCCTTCGTCGCA
>JASHRK010000393.1 GCA_030037405.1 Acidimicrobiales bacterium
AGACTCCGGCGTCGACGTCCGTGTCGGGCTCAGAGAGGGCTCGGCGTCGAGGGCGAAGGCGGAAGCCGCCGGGCTCCGGGTGACCTCCGTCGGGCAGGCCGCCGAGGAGGCCGACCTCGTCATGCTCCTGCTCCCCGACACCGAGCAGGCGGCGACCTACGAGAGTGAGATCGGCCCCCGGCTGAAGCCCGGGGACGCCCTCTTCTTCGCCCATGGCTTCAACATCCGCTTCGGGTTGATCACCCCGCCCGACGGCGTCGACGTCGCCATGGTGGCGCCGAAGAGCCCGGGCCATCTCGTGCGCCGGACCTATGAGGATGGCGGGGGTGTGCCCTGCCTCATCGCGGTCGAGAGGGACAGCTCGGGCAAGGCGATGGCGCTCGCCCTCAGCTATGCCGACGCCCTCGGGGCGACGCGGGCGGGCGTGCTGGAGACGACCTTCGAGGAGGAGACCGAGACTGATCTCTTCGGCGAGCAGGCCGTGCTGTGCGGGGGGGTGAGCGCTCTCGTCATGGCCGGTTACGAGACCCTCGTCGAGGCCGGCTACCAGCCGGAGTCCGCCTACTTCGAGTGCCTTCACGAGCTCAAGCTGATCGTGGACCTGATGTACGAGCAGGGCGTCGCCGGCATGCGTTTCTCTGTCTCGGACACGGCCGAGTACGGGGACTACACGCGGGGGCCGCGGATCATCGACGAGCACGTTCGCGAGGAGATGAGGCGCATCCTCGCCGAGGTCCGGGACGGGAGCTTCGCCAAGGAGTGGGTGGCAGAGAACAGAGCGGGCCGGCCCCGCTTCAACGCTCTCAGGGCAGCGGGTCGGGAGCACCCGATAGAGAAGGTCGGCGCAGAGCTCCGGGCGATGATGCCCTTCGTCTCGGCAGGCCGCCAGCGGCTCGAGGAGGTCTCCGGAGGATCGGGCGGCTGAACGGGAGAGCTGTCTTGAGCCTTCAAGCCATGGACGAGAGCTGGGCGCGTGCCATCGCCGTCGTCGCCCATCCCGACGACCTCGAGTACGGGGCCGCAAGCGCCATCGCCCGATGGACGTCGCAGGGCAAGGACGTCACCTACGCGCTGGCGACCCGGGGCGAAGCCGGGATAGCCGGCATGCCTCCCGAGAAGGCGGGGCCCTTGCGCGAAGAGGAGCAGCGCCAGAGCGCGGCCGTGGTCGGCGTGAGCAAGATCGAGTTCATGGGACACCCTGACGGCGCCGTGGAGTACGGCCTCGCCCTACGTCGCGACATCACGGCGGCGATCCGCCGGGTTCGCCCGGAGGTGGTCATCACCATGAACTTCGAGCTGACGTGGGGCGAGGTCGGAGGCGTCAACCACTCCGACCACCGGGCGGTCGGTCTCGCCACCCTCGATGCCTGCCGGGATGCCGCCAACGAGTGGGTGTTCCCCGACGCCGGGCCGGCGTGGCGCGGCGTCACAGGTGCCTACGTAGCCGGCACGTCGACGCCCACCCACTATGTCGACGTGACCGAGACCATCGAGCTCGGCGTCGCCTCGCTGCGGGAGCACCGGGCCTACATCGACGGGCTGGGGAGGGAGTTCGACCCGGACGACTTCCTCCGCAACATCGCCGGCTTCGGCGGCATGGCGGCGGGGTGCGAGATGGCGGTGCTCTTGCAGTCGTTCAAGGTCTGACACCGGACCTTATGCGAGCCGCTCGACGATCCAGTCGACGCAGCGTGTAAGCGCTTCCACGTCCGCCGGATCGATGGCGGGGAAGAGGGCGATACGTAGCTGGTTGCGCCCGAGCTTGCGGTACGACTCGGTGTCGACGACACCGTGCCGTCTGAGGATGCCGGCCACGTGCGTTGCGTCGACGCCTGCGGCGAGGTCGATCGTCCCGACGGTGTGGCTGCGCTCGTCCGGCTTCGCCACGAAGGGAACGGCGAAGCTCGAGCGCTCCGCCCACCCGTAGAGGATCTCGGCGGAGGCGTCGCAGCGCCCGGCGGCGAACTCGATCCCGCCGTTCTCGTTGAACCACTCGACCTGCAGCGCCGTGAGGAACAGAGTCGCGAGCGACGGGGTGTTGTAGGTCTGGTCGAGGCGCGAGTTCTCGAGGGCGATGGCGAGATCGAGCGAGTGTGGCGCCCATCGCCCCCTTTCGCCCCCTCCGCCCAGGCGTTCGATCCGCTCGACGGCTGCTGGAGAGAGGGCGCACAGCCAGAGCCCGCCGTCTGAGCCGAAGCACTTCTGGGGGGCGAAGTAGTAGGCGTCGAACTCCGAGGGATCGACGCGCAGGCCCCCTGCCGCCGAGGTGGCGTCGACGAGCACGAGGCCGGAGGCGGGCTCGCCCGAGGTGTTCCGGGGCCGTCGGACGGGCATCATCACGCCGGTGGAGGTCTCGTTGTGCGTAAGCGCGTAGGCGTCGACGCTTTGGTCCGCACGAGGCTCAGGATGGGTGCCTGCCTCGGCCGTGATCACCTCGGGGTCGCCGAGCTGCGGAGCCGCCTTGACGCAGGCGACGAATTTGGCGGAGAACTCGCCGAAAGAGAGGTGCTGGCTCCGCTGTTCGATGAGCCCGAAGGTGGCGGCGTCCCAGAACGCCGTCGTCCCGCCGTTGCCGAGGGCGACCTCGTAGCCATCGGGGAGGCTCCAGAGATGAGAGAGGCCCTCGCGAAGGCGCCGCACGACCTCGCGCACGGTGGACTGGCGGTGGCTCGTCCCGAGGTACCCGGCCGCCTCGGCGCTGAGCGATGCGACGGCATCCGGCCGTACCTTGGACGGGCCTGAGCCAAAACGCCCGTCTGCCGGCAGCAGCTCCCGCGGAATCTCCAGCTCTGTCATCGAGCGAGATTAGCGAGATCGGACGGGGGCGGTCGCCTCGTGTGCCACCATGGAGCATGACCGTCACAGCAACCGGGCGGGCCCGCGTCTCGCGGCGTGCCGCGGCGGTGTCTCCCTCCGCCACCCTCGCCATCGACGCTCAGGCGAAGGCCCTCAAGGCCGCTGGCGAGGACGTCGTCGTGTTCGGCGCCGGGGAACCGGACTTCCCGACGCCCGCGTACATCGTCGAGGCGGCGGCGGAGGCCTGCCGGGACCCGCGCAACCACAAGTACACCCCGACGGCGGGATTGCCGGAGCTGCGCGAGGCGATCTCGGCGAAGACGAAGCGCGACTCCGGGCTCGAGGTCCAGCCGGGACAGGTCGTCGTCACGAACGGGGGAAAGCACGCCGTCGCCCAGGCCTTCGAGGTCCTGCTGGACGCCGGCGACGAGGTCCTCGTCCCCGCGCCCTACTGGACCACCTACCCCGAGGCCGTGAAGCTGGCGGGAGGAGAGGCGATCCCCGTTCCCACCGACGAGTCGACGGGTTTCATGCCCACGGTGGACGCCCTCATGTCACACGCGAGCGAGAGGACCAAGGTCCTCCTGTTCGTGTCCCCCTCGAACCCGACCGGCGGGGTTGCCACCCTCGAGCAGATCAGCGAGATCGGACAGCTCGCTCTCGCCGAGAACTGGTGGGTGATCACAGACGAGATCTACGAGCACCTCGTCTACGAGGGCCGCACGCAGCACTCGCTCCCGGCCGTCGTGCCGGAGCTGCAGGAGCGATGCGTCGTGCTGAACGGGGTGGCGAAGACCTACGCCATGACCGGATGGCGGGTCGGCTGGATGATCGCTCCGCCCGACGTTGCCGCGGCGGCGGCCAACGTGCAGTCGCACGTCACCTCGAACGTGAACAACGTGGCGCAGCGGGCCGCCCTGGCTGCTCTCGGTGGTGGGCTTGACGCTGTGGCCGAGATGCGGGCTGTCTTCGACCGCAGGCGGCGCCTCATCGTCTCGCTCCTCGACAGCATCGACGGCATCAGCTGCCCGGTTCCCTACGGGGCCTTCTACGCCTTCCCGAACCTCTCGGGGTTGCTCGGACGCGAGATGGGCGGAGGTGTCGCCCGGACGAGCGCCGAGCTCGCCTCACTGGTGCTCGAGAAGGCGAAGGTCGCCTTCGTCCCGGGCGAGGCCTTCGGCGCGCCCGGCTACGGGCGCTTCTCCTACGCCCTCAGTGACGAGGACATCGTCAGAGGACTCGCTCGCCTGGCCGAGCTTGCCGGCGAGTCGCCGGGCCCAGGGCGGTGACGTGGCTCGGGTACTCGTAACAGAGCAGCTCTCCGAGCGAGGGATCGA
>JASHRK010000394.1 GCA_030037405.1 Acidimicrobiales bacterium
GCCGGGACGCTCACAGCTCTTTGCTTTGCAGCCATGGCGGCGACGCTCGTCGGGGCCACGGTCAACCTTGCAGGGAACGCGTCGATCGGCGTCTATGCCCTCGGGGCGACGATTGCGAGCTCGATCACCGTCGCGACCGGACGCTTTGGCTGGCTGCCCGTCGCCGTCGGTACCGGGAGCCTTGCTGCGCAGTCGCACATCGTCTACGCCTTGCCGGCGGGCGTAGCACTCGGTGCCGGCGTGCTCCTCGGAGTGGCGGAGCTCCGCCGGCTTCCCGTCGCGCCTTTCGCAACCTCCACCGCCGTCGGGTTGGCGTGCTTCCTTCCTCCCTTGGTGCAGCAGCTGACGGCCTCGCCGGGCAACTGGAGCGTGCTCGCGAGCGACCTCGGGCGCCTGGGCCCGGGCGGAGGCATCGGTAGAGGCTTGAGCGGGATCGCCTCCGCAACCTGGCTGCCACCATCGTGGTGGGTGCACTTCCCGGCCGCCACGACCCCCGCGCGCTACGGAGCGCTCGAGCTCGCCATGTACTCCCGCTCCGAGGGGCTGGGGATCGCCGCCCTGTCCTTGGCCGGAGCCGTCGCCTTCGTTGCTTACCTGTTCCATCGGCGGAAGCTGGCTGCTCTTGCGGCAGTAGCGGCGCTCACCGGGCTCGCCGTCGCCTGGACTCTCGGCTCGGTGCCGGTCAAGGACGCCGGCGACCTCACCTCCTATCTCTACTTCGCCCTCTGGCCGGTCGGGATGGCCCTCGACATCACGTATCTGCTGGTGCTCCTAGCCGTCGCCGCGGCCGCTGTCGAGCTGGCCTGGAGGTGGATCTCCTCGGCGGCGACGCCGGCGCCCTCGCGAGAGCTCAACTGGCATCAGGTCGTCTACAGGCGACGCCGCCGTGCCCGCCTTGCGCTCAGCGCCGCCACCATCGTCGTCGCGGCTCTCGGCGCCGCCCTCGCCGTGGACGACATCGGCTACGGGTCCAGCCCACTTCTCCCGCTCGGTTGGCGAGCCGTGAGGACCGCCGCCGGTGCCGTGCCCGGTGCGACCCGCCTCGTGAAAGCGCACGAGCCGCAAAGCCGCGGGCAGCCCTTCGAAGTCGCCGTGGAGGGCGGCACGCCCCGTCTCGACGCCGGGACGGCGGAGGGCATCGCCTATCTCCTGGCGGCAAGAGACCTCCCTGCCCGGCTGGGCCAACCATCCGCCAAGATGCTTGGAAGCGCTTACGCGTCGAGCGCGAGCGATCCACTCCTCGAGGTGAGAGTCGCCCGCGACGGAGCGATCTCGCTCGCCTGGATCCCGCACGCGGCGGCGGCTTCGAGCCCGGCGTCGCGGGCGCGTCGCACGTCGGCAGCCGCGCCGGCGACGACCACGAGCTCGGTGTTGCGCAGATGGGAGACGGAGCCGACCTTCTCGCCCGCCGGGTTGTGGATCCCTATGAGGGCGCCGACGTAGCGGGCCTGATCGAAGGCGAGGACCGAGACCTGGTCCCGGCTCCCACGGGCGCCTCGGCTGCACATCTCCACCAGCTCCTCGCAGCTCAGCCAGGACTCGTCGTTGTAGGAGACTAGAACCAGGTTCGAGTCGACCTCCTCGAGCACCTCCGCCAAGGCTCGTGGCATCTCTCGGCGCCTGTTGAAGGCGCTCGCGTTGGCGGCGTCGCGGCAGTCGACGCGCTTGCAGGCGACGCCGTAGTGCGCGGGCGCGTCCCAGCGCACGAGCGTCTCCCAGACGTGGTAGTTCCCGAAATAGCGGTGCTGGTTGTAGGGCGGGTCGAGGTACGCGACGTCGAAGCAGCCGAGGGTTCCTGCCACCTCGGCGGCATCGGCCATGAGAGCTCGGCCATCGCCGGCCACGAGCTCTGGAAGGCGCAGCTCGAGCGGCTTGAGCGCCCGCGGCGCCCACTTCTTCAGGTACGCCATCTGCACCCCGGTAGTGGAGTCCACCCGGTCGGCCGCCTCGAGCAGGCTCGTGAGGAGAACCGGGTAAAGACGCGACCCGCGCCACCTGTCCCCGATGGCGTCGCGGATGGCGTCTATCCGCCTGCCGTTGTCGGGATGGAAGTAGCGCGCCTTCTCGCAGAACACCTCCGTGACATAGCCGTCCCGCCCGGGGAGGGCGGACAGCTCGGACAAGGCGGCTCGGAGCTCGCTCGCGTCCACGCGGGCGGCGTCGGTCTCGACGTAGGCCTGGGCGAGGACATGGGCGTAGCTCGCGCTGTCGACTGCGGTCACGCGCATCCCGGCCCGCTTGAGAGCCCGGGCGACACGGGCGGTGCCCGAGAAGAGATCGAGTGCCGTCGAGCCTCCGCTAGACGTCGACATGGCGACGAGCACCGGGACGAGGCGGCGCTTGGAGCCTAGGTACTTGATCATGAAGAGATGACGCGATGGTAAGGCAACGATGTAGTGCCGGCGGGGACCTGCCGGCGTCAGGCGTTGCCGAAGGGCCAGGCCTGCCCTGTACGAGCCACTATCCAGTAGCCCTTGAAACCAGGAGTGGCGGCTACTCCGGCGACGTCTCGCACCGTGGCGCGGCCGACGAGGGATCCGTGGAGGTGAACTCCCGCTCCGCTCGCGTAGAGAGACCCGTCAAGCCCGGCAAGGAGATAGCCCTTCCCGGCCGAGGTTGCCGTGACGCTCGCTATCGGCGCCGAGATGCTCTTAGGAGCCGAGAAGACGGAAGGGTAGGAGTAGCCGTTCGAATAGAAGCTGACAGGCTGGGGAGAGCCTGGAAGCGCCGAGAGGCGGCAGACAGCGGTCACTACCTCCTCGGCGTTGCTCGGAGGGGGAGGGTACGTCGACGTCGCCGCATCGCCTAGCCCGTACACCTTCCCCGTCGAGGTGGCTATCCAGTAGCCACCTCCGTCGGCCGTGAGAGCGATCCCCACGGCGTTCGACACGCGGATCCCCTTTGCCCTCAGGCTCCCGAAGCTCTTGGCGTCTCCGTAGGCAAAGACGGAGCCGATGCTGTTGAGGAGGAGATAGCCCTTCCCGTTTGCCGTCGCCGCCATCGCCATGACGGGAACGTTCACCTTGGAGGGCTCTCCGTAATACCGGGCGGCGCCGTGAGCCTCCACCTTGCCGTCGGCGGACACCGTCCAGTAGCCCCTCCCGACCGGGTCTGACGCCACGCCGGTGATGGGAGCGACGCCGGTGACCTCGACCTGCACGATCCCGTAGCGCGTGCACCCGTCGCAGGTATAGGGCGGGAGCCCGGGAGGCTTCGTGTAGCCGGGCACGACCGGTTCAACGGGGCCAAGGACGGTCTGCGGCTTGGCGGAGTCGAGCTTTGCTATGGCGCCCTCGAGCGACAGGTAGAAGGCATCCTGGGTATAGGTCGCGCCCGAGACGGCGTCGACTCCGGCACCCTGGGCGGCAAGGGCAGCCTTCTCCACGAGTGGGATCGCGTACTTCGCCAGCGAAGCGCTCGTCGGGTGGTCCGCCGCCGGATCGGTAGCCCCGTCGGGCGGTACCTTGACCACCTTGATCGACAGGAGGTAGCGGGCGTCAGCACTCGCTGCCAAAGCCTTCGCGGCGGGCGACCCAACAGCTGTCGCGCTCTCGCGGCGGGACACGACCGAGTTGGCGAGAGCCGGCGCGGCGTCGTTGAGCGCCAGGATCGTCGCAGCCGACGCCCCGGCGGCGAGCATGCACCAGCGGTTCGTCCAGACAGTTCCGCCCCTCTTCTGCGCCACGACAGACACCTCTCTCCCCCGTGTTCGACAAGTACTGTCTGCTGCGGCGCTTACCTAACCATCGGGAGGCTGAGGTGTCAAGTATCGAGGTGCCCGGCCACCAGGCGCTGCCCGGTACGACACGACACCTCTCGCAGGTGCCACGGGAGGCGCTCTTCTCGGCGCTGTTCCTCGCCGGTGCGATCGGCGTCTTCTCGATGTGGGCCCACGACACCGCCCCCGTGCGAAGCGCCGGCGAGTGGCTCGTCGCCCTCGGCCGGGTCACCGGCCTCGAGGGCACCTATGCGGCTCTCGTCGTAGTCCTCCTCCTCGCTCGCGTGTGGTGGCTCGAGAAGCTGATCGGGATGGACCGCGCCTTCTGGTGGCACAGATGGCTCGGGCAGGCAACCGTCCTCTTGCTCGTGGCGCACGCGTGTCTCATCGTCTGGGGCTACTCCGTCAGCTTCCACGCCGGGTTCCTCCACGAGACGAAGAGCGTCGTCCTCGACCTCCCCGACATGCTGGCGGCAACGGTCGCCCTCGCCCTCTTCATCGTCGTCGGGGTCGTCTCCGTCCGCTACGTCCGCCGGCGGCTCAAGTATCAGACCTGGTACTTCATCCACCTCTACCTCTACGTCGCCATCGCCCTCTCCTTCGCGCACCAGTTCTCGACCGGCGCGGACTTCGCCTCGCACCCGCTCAACCGGGAGATCTGGGTGGCGATGTACGCCGTCGTCTTCGCCCTGCTCCTCTGGTACCGCGTCGCGGTCCCCCTCCGTTCCTCGCTCCGTCACCGGTTGAGCGTGGGAGACGTCATCAGGGAGGCCGACGGCACCGTCTCCGTCTACATCACGGGCCAGCACCTCTCTCGGCTACGGGCCGAGCCGGGGCAGTTCTTCATCTGGCGTTTCCTCACGGCGGAGGGATGGTGGCAAGCCCACCCGTTCTCCCTCTCGGCACCTCCCGACGACAGCTCCCTCCGGCTCACCATCCGATCGTCGGGTGACTTCACGAGAGAGATCGGCTCTCTCCGGGCGGGCTCGAGGGTGATAGCCGAGGGGCCTTTCGGGTCTTTCACGGCGCGGAGACGCAGGCGGGGGAAGGTCCTTCTCGTCGCGGCCGGAGCCGGGATCGCCCCGATCCGCGCTCTCTTCGAGACCCTCCCCTGCGCCGGCAACGGCCTCACGCTCTTGTACCGGGTGAGCGACGAGTCGTCCCTCGCGCTTCGCGAGGAGCTGGACGAGATCGCCGCCCGCCGTGGCGCCAGAGTCCTCTACCTCGTCGGCAACCGTGCGGAGCGCCCAGAGGTCGTCGATCACGGGGCGCTCGAGGCGCTCGTCGGCGACGACCTGGCTCAGTACGATGCCTACCTCTGCGGTCCGCGAGGTTTCATGGAGGCGGTACGCAACGCCCTGCTGAAAGCGGGCGTCCCAACCCGCCGGATCCACCGCGAGCTGTTCGAGACCTGACGCGAGGAGGAGGGATGCGACGAGCGGTGGTTGCGGTGCTGCTGTCGGCTGCCGCGACCGTAGCCGTGCTCGCCTACCACACACCTGCCTCCAAGCTCGTAGGGTTGCGCCACCGCCGCGCCACACAGCCCGAGACATCGACCACCACCACGCCGACGACGTCACCACCGAGCACGACGTCACCACCGAGCACGACGGAACCTTCGACCACGGCGCCGGCGAGCACCACCCCACCACCCGTGACGACGGCTACCACGACCACCGCTTCGTCCGAGTCGAGGACCGTCGCCGGGCAGGTCGCCCTCGCCGACCAGCCGCAGATGGGCTGGATCTTCGGGGACGTGATCGTGCAGGTGACGGTGACTGGGGGCAAGCTCGTGGACGTCGAGGCGATCGAGCTCCCGCCCGTGGGCGACACGGGAGGCGCAGGCACCAAGCCGACGACGACGAACATCTCGAATTACGTGGCTCCGATCCTCACCAAGGAGACGCTCGCCGCCCAGAGCGCCGACATCGCCACCGTTTCCGGGGCGACGTACACCTGTGAGGCGTTCGTCAAGTCACTCGAGAGCGCCCTTTCCCGGGCAGGCCTTTGACGGCTGGCGCGGGCGACGCCCCATATCTACGCACGGCGACGGGGCCTCGACTTCGCCACACCGAGCTCGTCATGGGAACGGCTGTCACCTTCGACGTCCGCCTCCCCAAGGACGGAGAGGCGTGGCACGAGCGTGCGTCCGACGCGATCGCCGCCGGCTGTGACTGGCTCCACTTCGTCGATCGCACCTTCACCACCTACGACTCGGCCTCGTTCGTCTCGCGCTACGGCCGGGGCGACGTAGAGCTCGACGAGTGCCCGGGGGAGGTACGAGCCATCGTCGAGCAGTGCCGGCGCTTCCGCATCCTGACCGGAGGGTGGTTCGACCCCTGGGCCGGGCAAGCGTGCCCCTTCGACCCCTCGGGGCTCGTGAAGGGATGGGCTGCGCAACACGCATCCGACCTGCTTTCGAAGGCAGGACTCGGGCGCCACTGCGTGAACGCGGGAGGCGACGTCGCCGTCCGGGGTGCGTCCGGGGCCGAAAACGGCTGGGGCGTCGGCATCAGCCACCCCCTCGTCCCGCAGGCTCTCTGTGCCGTCGTCCGCGCCAAGGACGAGGGCGTCGCCACCTCGGGAACGGCGGAACGCGGCAACCACGTCTGGAGGCCCCGTGACGCCTCACCTGCGACCGATCTCGCCTCGGTCACCGTGCTCCATCCCGATCTGAGCGTCGCCGACGTCTACGCCACAGCCGCCTTCGCCATGGGCGAGAGGGCGACCGCCTGGTTGACGAAGATCGGAGTCGACGCCTACGTCATCGACTCCGGTGGCCACGAGTGGTGCACACCCGGCTTCGCCCGCAAACGGACCTGGCCTGCCGCCGGCTGATCCGCCTCTGGCCGACGTGAACCGACGTCAGGGGAGTGGCTCGAGGTGACGAAACTGGCAGAATCGGCGCTGTGCCAGAAGCTGTCGCGCTCGGCGAGAGACTCACGATCGACGATGTGGTAGCCGTCGCGGGGGGTGCCCCCGCGACGTTGGGCGCCGCCGCTCTGGAGCGGATCCGGGCATCGCGCGAGGTGGTCGAGAAAGCGCTCGCCTCGGGCGAGGTCGTCTACGGCGTCACGACCGGTTTCGGCAGCCTGGCGGACGTGCGGCTCTCGCCCGATCACGCCTCGGCGCTCCAGCACGGCCTCCTCCGCTCCCACGCTGTCGCCGTCGGGCCCGAGCTCTCGCCTGAGGAGGTGCGGGCGATGCTCGCCCTCAGGGCCCACGTGCTCGCCCTCGGTTGCTCGGGCGTGCGCGTCGAGGTCGCCCGGAGGTTCGTCGAGCTCCTGGCGCACGAGATCCTCCCGGTCGTGCCCGAACAGGGATCGCTCGGAGCATCCGGTGACCTCGCGCCCCTCGCCCATCTCGCCCTCGGCGCCGTAGGCGAAGGTCTGGTGCGAGTGGCGGGCAGCAACCCACCTGTGCCGGCGGACGAGGCGCTTCGCGCCGTCGGCCTCGGGCCTCTGGTGCTCGAGGCAAAGGAAGGGCTCGCCCTCATCAACGGCACCCAGGGGATGACGGCTGTCGGAGTGCTCGCCGCCCACCGCGCTCGCAAGCTCGCCAAGTCGGCCGACGTCGCGGCAGCGCTCACTATCGAGGCCACGCTCGGGACCGACCGGGCCTTCGACCCGCGTGTCGTCGGGCTGCGTCCTCATCCCGGGCAGCAGGCGGCCGCCCGCAACCTCGTACGCCTGCTTGCCGGGAGCGAGGTGCTGGCCTCGCATCGGGCGGACCACGACATCGTCCAGGACGCCTACTCGATCCGCTGCGCCCCTCAGGTGCACGGCGCATTGCGCGACGTCTGCGAGCAGACGGTCCGTACTCTCGAGATCGAGCTCGCCTCCGTCTCGGACAACCCGATCGTCCTCGCCGAGGACGGCGAGATCTTGAGCTGCGGCAACTTCCACGGCCAGCCCGTCGCCCACGCTTGCGACTCCCTCGCGGCCGCCGCCGTCAGCGTCGCCTCGATCTCGGAGCGGCGGCTGTACCGCCTGCTGGACGCGACGACGAGCAACGGGCTGCCCCCGTTTCTCGTGAACGAGGCCGGGGTCAACTCGGGCTTCATGGTCTGCCAGTACACGGCGGCCTCCCTCGTCTCCGAGTCGAAGTCGCTCGCCCATCCCGCCGCTGTCGACTCGATCACGTCCTCGGCCGGGCAGGAGGATCACGTCAGCATGGGGATGATCGCAGCGCGGCACGCTCGAGACTGCGTCGCCAACGCCGAAGCGGTCGTCGCTCTCGAGACGTTGGCGGCTGGGCAAGCCTGCGAGCTCCGCTCACCCCTCTTGCCGGCGCCGGGGACGCAGGCGGCGATCCGAGCGCTCAGACGCCACGTCGCCCACCTCGACGCCGATCGGGTGCTCAAGCCCGATGTCGACGCCGCCATCGAGCTCGTCCGGTCTGGCGAGCTGGTGGCGGCCGTGGAAGGAGAGATCGGAGTGCTCGAATGACCTCCCGCAAGCGTCCCGTCGATCACGGCGCTCGCCTCGTGCGGGCGCCCCGGGGCTCGGAGCTCACCTGCAGGGGCTGGCCCCAGGAGGCGGCTCTCCGCATGCTCATGAACAACCTCGATCCCGAGGTCGCCGAACGGCCGGACGACCTCGTGGTCTACGGTGGCTCGGGACGGGCTGCCCGCAGTTGGCAGGCATTCGACACGATCGTCGCGACCCTGCGCGACCTCCGGGACGACGAGACCCTCCTCGTGCAGTCGGGCAAACCGGTCGGCGTGTTCCAGACCCACGAGTGGGCGCCCCGCGTGCTCATCGCCAACTCGAACCTCGTACCCGACTGGGCGACCCCGGCCGAGTTCCGCCGACTCGAGGCAGCAGGGCTCACGATGTACGGGCAGATGACGGCAGGGTCGTGGATCTACATCGGAACCCAGGGAATCCTGCAGGGAACATACGAGACCTTTGCCGCCATCGCGGCGGCAAGCTTCGGCGGCACGCTCGCCGGCCGGATCGTGCTCACGGCCGGCCTCGGGGGAATGGGCGGCGCTCAGCCGCTGGCCGTGACGATGAACGGGGGCGTCGCCCTCTGCGTCGAGGTCGACCCGAGAAGAGCCCGGCGGCGGCTGGAGACGCGTTATGTCGACGTCGTCTCGGAGTCGCTCGCAGAGGCGGCAAAGCTCGCGGTGGAGGCCGCCACCGACCGGCGAGCGCTCTCGATAGCCCTCATCGGGAACGCGGCGGAGATCGTGCCGGCGCTCGCCGGCTCCGACGTTCCTGTCGACGTCGTGACCGACCAGACCTCGGCCCACGAGCCGGCGACCTACATCCCGGCCGGCCTCTCCCTCGAAGAGGCGGCCGAGCTGCGCGAGAGGGACATCGAGGAGTACCTCCGCCGCGCCCGCACCTCGATGGCCGCCCACGTCGCCGGCATGGTCGCCTTCCTCGACAAGGGCGCAGAGGTATTCGACTACGGGAACGGCATCCGGGCCGAGGCGAAGGCCGAGGGCTTCAAGAGGGCCTTCGACTATCCCGGCTTCGTCCCGGCGTACATACGGCCGCTCTTCTGCGAGGGAAAGGGGCCGTTTCGCTGGGCGGCGCTCTCGGGCGACCCGGGCGACATCGGAGCCACCGACCAGGCTGTCATCTCTGAGTTCCCGGAGGCGGAGGACCTGCTCCGCTGGATCAGGATGGCCGAGGACAAGGTCGTGTACCAGGGGCTGCCCGCGAGGATCTGCTGGCTCGGCTACGGCGAGCGGCATCGGGCGGGGCTGCGGTTCAACAACCTGGTGGCGAGCGGGGAGGTCTCGGCGCCCATCGTGATCGGGCGCGACCATCTCGACTCGGGATCGGTGGCGTCGCCGTACCGGGAGACCGAGGCGATGCTGGACGGCTCGGATGCGATCGCCGACTGGCCCATCCTGAACGCCCTTTTGAACACCGCTTCGGGGGCGTCGTGGGTATCTGTGCACCACGGCGGAGGCGTTGGCATCGGCCGCTCGATCCACGCCGGCGTGGTCGTCGTAGCGGATGGCAGCGAGCTGGCGGAGAGGCGCCTTGCCCGCGTCCTCACCAACGACCCGGCGACCGGCGTCATGCGCCACGCCGATGCCGGCTACGAGTCCGCTCGGGCGACGGCCGCCGAGCGTGGAGTCTGGCTGCCGTCCGAGGGTATCGGGCGCCCGGAGAGCTGGTGAGCAGGTGACCGATCGCCCGGTACTGCTCCCGGGCCTCGTGAACGCTCACTCGCACGCCTTTCACCGGGCGCTGCGAGGTGTGAGCGAGAGGACGTCAGGCGACTTCTGGACGTGGCGCAACCTCATGTACGGAGTCGCCCGGCAGCTCGATCCCGACTCCTACCGGGAGCTGGCGACGCTCGTCTACGCCGAGATGCTCCTCGCCGGGTGGACGACGGTCGGCGAGTTCCACTACCTCCACCACGGGCCGCTTGGCACGCCGTACTCCGACCCCAACGAGATGACGTGGTCGATAGTGGAGGCCGCCGCCGCCGCCGGCATCCGCTTGACCCTGCTGGATGCCTGCTACCTGCAGGCGGGAGTGGGAGGAGAGGCGTTGGAGGAGGTGCAGCTGCGTTTCTCCGACGGCGACGGGGATGCCTGGTCGCGCCGAGTGACGGCGGCCTCGGAGTCGGGACGGTTCAAGGATCCGGAGTCGTCTCGGGAGGACGGACTGGCCCGGATCGGAGCCGCCATCCACAGCGTCCGAGCCGTCGGCCCTCCGGCGATGGAGTCGGTGGCGGCGTGGGCTGCAACGGAGTCTGCTCCCCTGCACGTGCATCTCTCCGAGCAGCGCAAGGAGAACGAGGCGTGCCTGGCTGTCTTGCACATGACGCCGACCGACCTGCTCGGCTCGGTGGGGGCCCTCTCCGGGCGGACGACCGCCGTGCACGCCACCCATCTGAGCTCGAGGGATGTCACGCGACTCGGGCTTGCGAGATGCTCGATCTGTGCCTGCCCGACGACAGAGCGCGACCTCGGAGACGGCGTCGGCCCCTTCGCCGCCCTGGCGGACTCGGGCTGCGTGCTGTGCGTCGGAAGCGACTCCCACGCCGTCATCGACCCCTTCGAGGAGATCCGCTCCCTCGAATGGCACCAACGGCTCGTGGAGGAGCGCCGGGGCATACTGAGCCTCGAGGTGCTCTTGGCGGCCGGCTCCTCCGGAGGAGCTCGCGCCCTCGGCTGGACAGAGGGCGAGGTCGCTGGGGACGCGGTCACTCTCCGGACCGAGTCGGTCGCAATGGCCGGGGCAGCCGGCGAGGCCGGGGGGGTTGGCGGTGCCGGGGCGGTTGGCGGGGCCGGGGCCGTCGACGAGGCCGAGGCGGTCGGGCCCGAGCCACTCGCCGTCCTCTTCGCCGCTTCTCCGCGAGACGTCGATACTGTCACCGTTGGTGGCGTGACCGTGGTCGAGGGAGGCGAGCACGCCTTGCTCGGTCCGAGCGGCGCGATCGCCGAAAGACTCTCGAAAGCGATCGGCCGCCTGCTTGAAGGGAGCTGACGTTGCAGGTCCTGAGACGGATCGGGCGCCTCGTGAGCGGGATGGCCGGAGGTGGGACCTCGAACGACGGCGCAGACGGCCTGTCCGTGCGCGAGAACGCCGCCGTCGTCATCGGCAACGACGGCCGTATCGCCTGGGTGGGCGACGAAGCCGACCTCGCGAGCCCAGGAGTGTTCGAGGAGGTCGATCTCGGCGGCGCCCTCGTGACCGCCGGCTTGATAGACGCCCACTCCCACCCGGTCTACGGAGGCGATCGTTTCGGCGAGATCGCCATGCGGTCGGCCGGCGCCTCCTACGAAGAGATCGCCGCCGCGGGGGGTGGCATCGCCTCGAGCGTGCAGGCGACGAGAGCGACCGACCTCCGGGCTCTCGAACAGGAGGTGCGGGATCGGCTCCGGTCGTGGCTGAGGGGAGGCACTACGACCGTCGAAGCGAAGACCGGCTACTTCCTCGACGAGACCGGAGAGCTCGCAGCCGTCCGGTTGCTCGCCCGTTGCGCGTCTTCACCGCTCGCCGAGGACCTCCCCTCCGTAGAGATCACCTACCTGGGCGGGCACGCCGTCGGTCCCGAGTGGGGAGGTGACGGCGACGCCTACGCCGAGGAAGCAGCCAAGTGGTCGGGGGCGGCCCTTGCCGAGGGTGCCCGCCACGCCGACGTCTTCTGCGACGTCGGTTACTTCACGGTCGACCAGAGCCGCCGGATGCTGAACGGCGCCGTCTCGGCCGGACTCCTGCCACGGATCCACGCCGACGAGCTGGCGCTCACGGGTGGAGCGCAACTCGCCGCCGAGCTCGGGTGCGTCTCGGCCGACCATCTCCTCTGTCTCGACGAAACCGGGATCGCCGCCCTGGCAGGAGCCGGCGTCGTGGCGACGCTGGCTCCGGTTACGGCGCTCGCGATGGGGCGCACGCCGCCGGCGCGAGCGCTCGTCGAAGCGGGCGCGACCGTAGCCCTCGGGACGGACCACAACCCCGGCATGTGCGGTACGACCTCGATGAGCCTCGTAGTCGCTCTCGCGGTCGCCGAGCTCGGGCTCTCCGTCGGCGAGGCGGTCGTCGCGGCAACGGCAGGCGGAGCCCGCTCGCTTCGTCTCGAGGATCGCGGTCTCGTAGCGACGGGGATGCGAGCGGACCTCGTCGCCTGGGACGCCGATCACGAGGGGGCATTCGCCTGGGCCTACGGGCTGCGCCCGCTGTCGGTCTGGAGAGCGGGGCGCCGGGTGTCACCGTAAAAGGCGAGGTGCTCCTCGAAGTCGACGAAAAGAGGCCCATCCGGCTCGAACGGCCGGTGCAGGGCGGAACGGGCGATCTTCTTGTCGAGGCGGTCGAGCTTCTCGAGCGCCTCCGGACTCTCGATCTCCATGACGTCGAGCTCGTCGCGCAGGAGCTCGAGCACCGCCGCTCCCGCGCCGGTTCGAGCGAGCACCGTCGAATAGCCGGTCGGCGAGCCGACGCTGCCGACGGAGATGTCAGCCCCGCGCCCGAGGAAGTCGGCGCACTCGTCACACCCCTTGAGGGCTGCTCCGTGAAAGTCCTTCACCGGCTCGTCCACGAGGACCTTGCCCGCCCGGTCCTCGACGAGCATCCGCCCGTGGATGACGTCGACCTTCCCCACCTCCTCCAGGTCGATGCCGCGCTCGTCGCGAAGCTCGCGGAGCATGAGACGCTCGTAGTCGAAGCTCTTCGTGCACAAGAGGGCGATGGTGAGAACGACCGAGTCGATGCCCGACGAGCCGCGCCGCCACGGGCGGGACTGGATGGCACGGATGCCCTGGATCTCGCAGGGCGTCCCCACGACGGCGACACGGGCACCATCGCCGAGGCCGGCCGCCCGCAGGTCGATGCCCGCGAGCGCCATAGTCTGGTTGTAGAAGCTTCCAGCGGCTTCCCGGAGCTCGCTTGCGGTCGTGGCGAGGTGAGGAACACCTTTCCACGGATGGTCAGGGTCCTCCCTCGCCACGACAGCTCCGTCGATCACTCCGGCTGCGAGGGAAACCAGGAGGATCGCGGTCACGATCCCGCCGTCCTGAGCGGAATCCGCATAAAGCTTACTGCCTGACCTCACACGAGCCGCAAGCGTTTCTTCGACACGGCCCAGCCCGGGCGCCGGATCGACACCCGTAATGCGCCAGTCATCGAAAGTATCACTTGCGGCAGGCCGGATGTCACGATGCTCGCGCCCGGGGAGCCACGTTGCCTCGTAGCGCATACCTCCGCGAGGGCAGAAGTCCCAGCACAACGAACAGCCCGTGCACATCTTGACCAGCTTGGGGAGGTCGTCGGAGCCGACTCCTATCGAGTCCGTCGGGCAGGCGGCGACGCAAGCACCGCAGCGCACGCAGCGATCGGCGTCGATGACGGCAGAGGCGAGCTCCCAGAACCAGACCTTTCCCGGAGCCTCGGCAATGTCGCTCATCTGGGCCCGCTGGCGCAGCGGTGAGATACGCGGGGGAAGGACTGGCAGTGCGGGTGCGACGGTACGCCCCGGAAGGACCGCCGTCATCCGGCACCACTGCGGTCGCTAGTGTCGCTTGCGGCGTCACGCCCGGCTGCCGAGCGCCCGGCGTCAGCAACCCTTGCGGCTGCCAGCATCCGCCGGACCGCCGGCCCCGGCTCTCGCCTCGCCCACTCGTAGAAACGCTCCCCCATCCTCCGCCCGGCCAGGTACCCCTCCAGCACTCCCCCGATCGCATCGGGCACCTCCGAGACGGGCATGGCACCCACGACCCAGTCGCCGAAACGGGCGTCGCCCCCAAGGCTCCCCCCGAGGCCGATGTCGACCGCCTCGACGATCTCTTCGCCCACATGAGCTGTCTCGCCACGAAACCCGATATCGGCTATCTGGGGTTGGGCGCATGACGCCGGGCACCCCGAGAAGTGCATCCGCACGACGTCTCCAAGCGCCCGGTCCTTCACGCCGGCGCCGCCGCCGAGGCGGGCGGCGTAGCGACGGTCCATCTCCCGAGCCCACTCGACGGCTCGCGCCTTGGTCTCGACGATGGCGAAACGGCAGAACTCGCTCCCCGTGCAGGCGACGACGCCGCGCTCGAAGGGAGCTGGGAAGGGAGAGCGTCTCTCGAGCAGCTCCTCGGAGAGGAGGTCGTCGAGCCGCTCGTCCGGTACGCCCGTGATGACGAAGTTCTGGTCCGTAGCGATCCTCACCTCACCGTCTCCGTAGACCTCGGCGAGGCGGGCGAGCGCGATGAAGTCGGTCCCGGGCATCCGTCCCACCGTGACGGAGCAGCCGACGTACGAGAGGGGCCTGGCGCCGGGGCCGTCATCCCGCCGCTGGGGATGCACGCCGACGTGGTCACCTCGGTAGCGCCGAGTCAGCTGCTCTCCTGCCGGCCGAAGCGGGAAGGTTGCCCGCTTGGCGAGCTCGACTCGGAACGTCTCGGGGCCGAGCTCGTTCACGAGGTAGCGCATCCTCGCCGTCCCTCTGTTCTCGCGGTCGCCGAGCTCACCGAAGAGCTGGGCTATCGCCCTGCAAGCCTCGAGAGCGTCGTCGGGGGCGACGAAGACGTCGAGATCGCTCGCCATCCGCGGACCGTCCGAGAGCCCTCCGCCGACGAGGAGGTTGAAGCCGACCGTGCCGTCCTCGAAGCGAGCGGGCCACATCCCGATGTCGTTGATCTCGGCCTGGGCGCAGTCATCGCGACAGCCCGTTATCGAGAGCTTGAACTTGCGAGGAAGGTTGGCGTACTCGCGGTTGCCGGTGAAGAACTCCGAGACGCGCCGGGCGATCGGGGAGGCGTCGAAGACCTCGTCGGCGTCTACGCCCGAGACCGGGCAGCAGAGGACGTTTCTGGCCGAGTCGCCGCAAGCCTGCACCGTCGTCAGGCCGGCAGCCTCCAGCCGGTCCCAGACGGCGGGGACGTCCGACATGCTGACCCAGTGGATCTGGACGTCCTGGCGGGTGGTCAGGTCGCCGTAACGGTTCCCCCAGACCGGGTGGTCCTCCGGACCGTCGGCGTACTCCTCGATGATCTCTCCGATCGTCCTCACCTGATGAGCCGAAAGGCGCCCCGCCGGGACCTTGACCCTGAGCATGTAGGCGTCGCCGCCCTGGCGCTGGGGGTAGATACCGACCCACTTGAGCCGCTCGGTCTCGCCGGGAACCTCGGCGATCGCCTCCGGGCCCTCGACGGCATACCGGGTCCTGACAGCGGCGGCTACGTCGAGAGGATGGCGTTCGAGCTTCCAGAGCTCCACTTGGTTGAGCTGCGTGCCCGCCCGGCGGGCCTGCAGGACGTCCATATCGTGCTCCTCGATTTGCGTCAGGTCGAAAATTGCGTCAGGTCGAAAGACGAATCAGATCGGCACACCGCTCGGCTGTGGCTGGCGCCTCGGGTGCAAAAGACAAGGTCAGACGTGCAGGCCGCACTCCGTCTTGCCAGAACCGGGCCAGCGTCCTTCCCGGGGGTCCTGGCCTTCCGAGATCGGCTGCGTCGTCGGGGCGCACCCGATCGAGACGTAACCGACATAGGTGAGCGGGTGAAGCGGAAGGTCGTGGTCGGCGAGGTACCGATCGACGTCCTCGTCCGTCCAGGTGGCAATGGGGTTCACCTTCACCAACCCCCGGTTGGCGTCCCAGCCGAGGATCGGGGCATCCGCCCGCTCGGGAGTGTCGACTCGTTTCAGCCCGGTGATCCAGGCTCTCCGGCCGTTGATCGCCTTGGCGAGCGGCTCCACCTTCCGCACCTCGCAACAACGGGCCGAGCCGCAGGGAAACTCGTCGAGAGCGACCTCCGGATGGGTCACGGTGAGATTGAGGTCCCAGACCTTGCGGAGACGCTCGACGAAGGCCAGGGTCTCGGGGAAGTGGTACTCGGTGTCGAGAAACACGACCTCGATCGAAGCCCTCGCCTTCCGGACGAGATCGATCAGCGCGACGTCCTGGAACGAGCTGGCGACGACGACGTCATCGTCGTAGTTATCGATGGCCCAGTCGATCGCCGCCACGGCGGCGTCGAGGGGCCCGAGCTGCTCGAGCTCTCGTGACGCCTGGGCGAGGTCCTGGCCGATCTCTGACACCTCCGGTACTATACCTGACTTAACTGATCAACTTTTGAGGGTATTCCATGAGCGGAGCGGGCAGCCCGGCAGGCGCGAGAGCCTTCCCTCCATATCTAGCGGCTCTGCGCCTCGAGGGAGAGCCATGCCTCGTCGTCGGTGGCGGTGCCGTCGCCGCCCGCAAGGCCGCTGCCCTGCTCGACTGCGGTGCCGCCGTGACCGTCGTCGCCCCGAGGCTCTCCGCCGAGCTCGAGAGCCTCGCCGCAGAGCGAGGCGGCTCGCTCGAGATCCAACGACGCCCTTACCGGAGACGGGAGGTCGAGCATTACCGGCTCGCCGTGACGGCAACGGGGATCGCGGAGATCGACCGGAACGTCTACCTGGACGGCGCGGAAGCCGGCGTTCTCGTCAACGCCGCCGACGATCCGGAATCGTGCTCGTACTTCGTGCCCGCCTTGCTGCGGCGGGGAGACGTGTCGGTAGCCGTCTCGACGGGCGGTGCCAGCCCCTATCTCGCGAGCTGGGTGCGCACGAGGATCGCCGCCTCCCTGCCCGACGGCCTGGCCCTCCTGGCCGAGCTGGTCGGCGAGGCCCGGTCGGCAGTCCGGCAGGCAGGCGTCTCGACCGAGGGCCTGGACTGGGAGGGCCTCGTCCAAGGTCGACTCCTGCCCCTTGTCGAGACGGGCGAGGAGGAGGCCGCCCGATCGACCGCCCGTGGCTGGGCGGAGTCGGTCGTCGAGTCCGCCAGCACCGGCGAGTCGTTGGCCTCGTAACCTGCCGGCTCCCCGGCTCCGTAACCTCCGGGCTATCTTCGGCAGCCGTGGAGGGCCACGGCATCGATCTCTCGCGGGTCCCCGCCCACGTGGCCTGCGTGATGGACGGGAACGGTCGTTGGGCGCGGGCGCGGGGGCTGCCACGCACGGGTGGCCACGCTGCCGGCGAGGAAGCGATGTTCGACACGGTGGAAGGCGCCCTCGAGGTGGGGGTGAAGTGGCTGACGATGTTCGCCTTCTCCACAGAGAACTGGCGTCGCCCACCCGACGAGGTGCGCTACCTCATGAACTTCAACGAGCACATCCTCATGCGCCACCGTGACGACCTGAACGAGAAGGGAGTTCGCATCCGTTTTGCCGGGAGGCGCGACTGGAGGGTCCCGAAGCGATTGCTCCGCCACATGGACGACTCCGCCTCCCTCACCCACCGGAACCGCCGCATGACGCTCACGATCTGCTTCAACTACGGCGGGCGTCCGGAGGTGGTGGACGCCGTCCGAGCCCTCGTGGCCGACGGCGTGCCGGCTTCGAAGATAGACGAGCGCGCCATCCACTCCCGCCTCTACTGGCAGGACCTCCCCGACCCCGACCTCGTCGTCCGCACCTC
The DNA here is from genome assembly GCA_030037405.1 of Acidimicrobiales bacterium. Lineage (GTDB taxonomy): Bacteria > Actinomycetota > Acidimicrobiia > Acidimicrobiales > Bog-793 > JOPF099. The sequence goes on from JASHRK010000394.1 coordinate 17,572, forward strand.
GGGTGAGTACCGCATCTCCAACTTCCTTCTCTGGCAGCTTGCGTACTCGGAGCTCTACTTCACCGACGTGCTCTGGCCCGACTTCAGGAGAGAAGACCTCTTCCAGGCGATCCGGGAGTACCAGCGCCGGGAGCGACGGTACGGCGGTGTCAAGCGATGAACGACAGCGTCAAGCGATGAACGACAGCGTCCACGGGAACGGCAAGAACGAGGAGATCGATCCGGAGGAACGGCAGATCTGGCACTGGAGAGAGCACATCGGGATGATCTCGGGGCTCACGCTCGTGCTGATCGCGTTTGTGTTTCTCGGCTTCGTCGCCGCTGCCGGAGACGGGGGCGCCCTCGCCATCCTCGTCGTCGTCGTGATCGGCGTCGCCCTTATCTTCCTCGGCGGGCGGCTACACGGCGCGAGGCGGGCTTGAGCTCGCCAGGCGTCGTAGCGTTGGGGTCAGTGGGGACTTTTCGCGACGAGGGCGTCGTCCTTAGGACGATCAAGCTCGGTGAGGCCGACCGGATAGTCACGTTCGTCACGCCCGAGCACGGCAAGGTGCGAGCTGTCGCCAAGGGCATCCGCAGGCCGAAGAGCAAGCTCGTGGGAAGGCTCGAGCCGCTCACCCACGTGACGATGATGTGCTGGAAGGGCCGCGAGCTCGACGTCGTGACCCAGGCCGAGGTGCTCGATCACTTCCGCGGGATCCGCGACGATCTCGACCGAATGCCTGCTGCCTTCACGATGCTCGAGACCGTCGACCACCTCGCCGTCGAGCGCCAGCCGATGCCGGCTTTGTTCAAGACTCTCGTCGGCGCTCTAAGGGTTCTCGAGGAGAGAGCCTCGCCTGTGTTGCTCGGGGCGTTTCTCTTGAAGGCGCTCACCCTCGAGGGCATTGGGCCGGTGGTCGCCTCGTGCGCATCCTGTGACGAGGACGCCCCTCTCGTCGCCTTCGATGCTCACTCGGGAGGGTTCCTCTGCCGTTCCTGCCGCAGCGGGCAGGCCGTGTCGGCAGAAACGGTACGGCTCGTGCGCCAGATTCTGGGGGGCGAGCTCCGAGCTGCCCTGGCGGCCCCGCCAAGCCGAGCCACCGCCGAGGTCGAGCGCCTCGCCACGAGCGCCACCGAGTACCACCTCGACCGCAGGCTCCGCTCCGCCCACCTCTCGTCCGGGTTCGGTTGACGGTGGACGAGGGCCCGCTCTTCGGACGCTACGAGGCTGCCTGCCTGCTGGCGGTCGAGCGCGCCAACGGGGGCGAGGTCGCCCCCTTGGAGCAGGTCATCGTCGCCTTCGAAGGCCTCTTCGGATCCTCCGTCACGGCCACCACCTTCGCCGAGTCCCTCGCCCTTCTCGTCGACGCAAGCCTCATCGGCTGGACGGGAGCGGGGCTCGAGCTCACCTACGAGGGGCGCAAGACGATCCGGCGCTCGGGCTCCCACTGGGACCCCGACTTTCCCGACAAGGTGGCCGAACGCTTGAGCCGGATCGAGGAGGCCGAGCTGGCGCCCGAAGGCGAGCTGCCTTGCCCGGGCGAGGAAGAAGTGCGCAGCGCCATGGCCGCTCTCGAGCGTGGCCAGATAGTGGGGCAGGCGCCGCTCACCGGCGACGCGATAGCGCCGAGCGGGATGGCGGGGCGTCACACGATGGGAGCTCGGCTCTTGACCGGCTTGCCGGCAGGATTCGGGCTCAGCGTGCAGCTTCCGGGGTCGGGCTCGGGCTCGGGCGCCGGCGAAGGCGCCGGCGAAGGCGGCGGCAGCGAAGGCGACGCCAGTCCTGGGACTGACCGTGGCGTGCCCCAGGTGCCCCCGCTCGAAGAGACGAATCCCCCGGAGTAGCTCAGGACTAGCTCGACGTCGGCCCCGCTCATGTCCCCGCCGGGTACGTTTCGTGGACATATATACGCGCATGCGCGTACTCAAGTCCACAA
>JASHRK010000395.1 GCA_030037405.1 Acidimicrobiales bacterium
TCGTGGTCAACACGGGGGCGGCCCTCGTCTTCCTCGTCCATGGAGCCATCGCCTGGCTGGACGTCGCCCTTCTCGTACCTACGAGCCTGGCGGGCGGGTACCTGGGGGCGAGGGTGGCGCGAAGGTTGCCGTCGCTAGCCTTCCGCGTCCTCGTCGTCGGCCTCGGGCTCGCCACCGCCATCAAGCTGCTCGTCGGATGAGCGAGGAGCGCCCTCAGGCGACGAGGGGGGCGAAGAGGTCGCCCATCTCGGCCACCCGGTCCAGCACCTGAGCGGGGGAGTAGCCGAGGAGGTCGCCTTCTCCGGTGGAGGCGCTCTCCACCTCCTCCCAGGTGACCGGCGTCGAGACAGTCGGCCGTTCGAGGGCGCGCAGGGAGTAGGGGGTCACCGTCGTCTTGCCGGGATTGTTCTGGCTCCAGTCGATCAGCACCTTGGCGTGCCGGAGCGTTTTCGTCATGCGCGACACGATGAGGTCCTCGTCCTCCGCCTCGAGCTCGCTCGCGAGAGTGTGGGCGTACTCGTTCGACTCTCCCGTGGGCCAGGCGAGTGGGGCGATGCGCCCGTAGCACTGGAGGCCTTTCGAACCGCTCGTCTTCGCCACGAGCTCGATGCCGTCCTTCTTCGTTCGCTCGCGCAGGCGGAGCGCGACCTTGCTGCACTCTCGGATCGTCGCGGGGGCGCCAGGGTCGAGGTCGAACACGAGCATGTCGGGCGCCTCGGGCACCTTGCGCTCAGGCTCTGCAAGGCGCCACTGGGGCGTGTGGAGCTCGATGGCAGCCAGGTTGGCGAGCCAGACCAGCGTCGCCACCTCGTCGACGAGGATGTACTCCGTCGTCTCCCGCTCCGGCCTCGAGGGTGCGCCACCCCACCCCCTGCCCGTTCGCGGCAGGGTGACGGTACGGATCCACCCGGGCGCGTGGCGAGGGGCGTTCTTCTCCACGAAGCCGCCCTGCCGAGTGCCGTTGGGGAAGCGCTTGACCGTGACGGGTCGTCCCTCGAGGTGGGCAAGAAGGACGGGAGCGATACGGGCGTAGTAGTCGATGAGGTCGCGTTTTGCGAAGCCTGATGGGAAGAGCGCCTTGTCCAGGTTGGAGAGCTTGAGGGTGCGACCGCCGACCTCGACCTCGAGGTCGGCGTCGCCTCGCAGGCTCACGAAGCTTGGCGCGCCTGAGCCTTGGCGACCGCGTGCTCCAGCTCGTCGCGGCTCATCTTTGAGCGTCCCGGCACCTTGATGTCCTGCGCGAGCTGGTAGAGCTCCTCGCGGTTCAGCATGGCGAGCTGCTCGCCCTGAGGCTCGGCTGCTCGGGACTTGGCCGAGGTCCCGCCCGACCTCTTGGCGTTGGCGGCGGCCTTTGCAGCACTCTCAGATCCTGATCCGGCTTCCTTCCTGCTGTCGCCCGCCGCCGCCTCCTCGTCGCCGTCGCGCCCGGCACGCTTGGCGCCGATCTGCGCCACCGACCTCTGCAATGCGTCCATGAGGTTGACGATGTTCGAGTCCTTCTCCGGTCGGCGGGGGACGATGGTCTCGCGGCCCTCAAGTTTCTGCTCGATCAGCTGCTCGACGCGCTCCCGGTAGCGGTCGCGGTAGTTCGTCGGGTCCCACTTCACGCTCATCGAGTCGATGAGGGACTGAGCCATCTTGAGCTCCCGTTCGCTCGCTCCCTCTACGCTCGGCTGGAACTCGATCTCGGCCATCGGGTCCCTGATCTCGTCGGAGAAGTACATCGTCTCGAGGGCGAGGACGTCACCGTCGACGCGGAGCGCCACGAGATGCTCCTTGCTACGCAGCACGAAACGTGCGATCGCCACCCGGCCCGACGCCCGCATCGCCTCGATCAGCAGGGCATAAGGCCGCGCCGCTGCCTCGGTCTTCGGCCCGACGTAGTACGCCTGGTCGTAGAAGATCGGGTTGATGTCGGCCTGGTCGACGAAGTCTTCGATCTCGATGGTCCGCACCGGGCCGGGCTCGGCGGACTCGAGCTCCTTCGGGTCGACGACGACGAAGCTGCCGTCGCCTACGTCGTATCCCTTCACGATGTCGGCGTAGTCGACCTCGTCGCCCGTTGCCTCGTTGACTCGCTTGTAGCGGATGCGGTCGGTCGTTCCCCGCTGCAGCTGGTGGAAGTGGATGGTCTTCTCTGATACCGCCGAGTACAAGCCGACAGGAATGTTTACCAAGCCGAAGTTGATCGACCCGGTCCATATCGCACGAGCCATTGTCTCTCCCCAGGATGCGGTCGAGCGGCATAACACCGGCGGGGGCGGCCGCTCCCACTTGCGACAAGCGTAACCGGGTAGGCAGGCGGCGGTTGCCGGCGGCTCAGCGGCGCACGGGCCGTCCCGGCAAGGCGGCGGGCTCGAGCGCGCCGTTCCTGACGACGAGCTCGCCCCCGACGATGACGTGCCGGTAGCCGGTGGAGGGCCGTGTGCTCGCCTCGTAGGTGGCCTGGTCGCTCACTTGACCGGGGTCGAACACGACGAGGTCGGCGTCGCAGCCGACCTGGACCCGGCCCTTGAGCCTCATCGCCGGCACGGCCTCTCCGAGCAGCTGAGCAGGCAGCAGGCTGCAGCGCCGGACCACCTCGGCGAGCGAGAGGGCGCCGAGCTCTCTGTGGTAGCGCCGCAGGAACCTGGAGAAGGTCCCGGCCGATCGCGGGTGCGTGACTGCGCTCGCCGGGAGGGGCCAGGCGAGCGGGTCGGAAGGCCCGGCGGTCCAGGTGAGCGGCATCGCGTCCGAGCCCACGACCGTTCCGGGGTTCAGCAGGGCCCGGTCGAGGAACCCGCGCTCGGCCTCGTCTTTCTCGTCGAGGTAGTCAATGATGGCAAGCCCGCCGGGGTCGGTTGCCCGGAGCTCACGGAGGCGTGAGTCGTCGCTCACCCGCTCTCCGGTCCGCACGTAGAGGATCGACGTGGGCCGCAGTCCCCACGCGGGGAGCGCCTCGGGCGCGAGAAACACCGCTCCTATGCCTGTCATGGCCGCCCCGTACGGGTAGGCCTCCGTCGACACCCGCGAGCCCTCGGCTTGGACCCGGGCGACAAGGGCGAGCACCCGGTCCACCTGGCGGAGCGACGTGCTGTTCACGTGGCAATAGTGCATGTGGGCGCCCGTCGCCGCGGCTGCCCGCACCAGCTCCTCGGCGCCGTCGACCGGGGTCTCGGAGGAGTGCTCGACGAGCTCGCGTGAGTGCGTGAACGTGGGGACGCCCGCCTCCGCGGTGAGGCCGGCGACGGCGAGGTACTCCGCCGGGTCGACGAGCGGGGCGTAACCGAGGAGGACGCCGACGCCGAGGGCGCCGTCCGAGAGATCGGCCCGGAGGAG
>JASHRK010000396.1 GCA_030037405.1 Acidimicrobiales bacterium
TGACTTCCGGGAACCCGAGGATCTCCAGAGGGGCGTCCAGCACGTTCGAGGTGAAGCTAAGCCAGCGGCCGTCCTCTGCCCCCTGATCGGCGGCGTAGTCGATCGGCCCGCCCCAGCCGCACCAAGGCCCTGCGTCGACCGTCACGGCCTCGCCGACGCGGACCTGCAGCGCCTGCCCGTCGCCCGCCGACCCGTCACCCGGGTCGCCCGGCCCGTCGGCAAGCCCCGAGGGTGCGGCGAGGTGGTACCGCCTCGCCGACACGTTGGCGCTCGGCCAGCCGTCCTCGGCGATGAAGCGGCCCGGCCGGAGGTCGATGCTCGGCTGGGGCCGTATCGCCTCCTGCATGTAGAGGCGAAGCTTCGGCTCGTCCATGACGCCGTTCTCGACGCCCTTCAGCCAGTGGTCCCACCAGCGGACGGCCTCCTGCAGGAAGCCGATGGCAGGCCCTGGGTAGCCGTCGTGGGGATAGATGTGCCCCCAAGGGCCGATGAGCCCCTTGCACGGCCCCGTGTAACCCTCCAAGAGACGCAGCACAGCGTTGCGATAGCCGTCCGACCAGCCACCGACCATGTAGACGGGGCACTTGATGGCAGAGAAGTCCTCGCAGACAGAACCCTGCTTCCAGTAGGCGTCCCTCCGCTGGTGCGTGAGCCATGCCTCCACGTAAGGCGGCGTCTTCTCCAGCCTCTCGAGCCATCGATCTCTCCAGGACGGCCCGACGACGACCGGGTCCGGAGGGCGGGCGTTGTAGGCGAGCATCGTCGACGCCCAGGAGAGCATGTCCATGGCCTGGACGGCGCCACCGATGTAGTGGACGTCGTCGGCGTAGCGGTCGTCGGTGGAGGCGACGCTGATGACCGCCCCGAGCTCGGCCGGGGCGTGGGCGGCGATCTGGAGGCCGTTGAACCCGCCCCACGACTTCCCGATGATGCCCACCTTGCCGGTGCACCACGTCTGTGAGGCGAGCCACCTGAGCACCTCGAGGCCGTCCTCCTGCTCGAGGCGGAGGTACTCGTCCTCGAGGATGCCTTCCGAGTCGCCCGAACCGCGCATGTCGACCCGGACCGCGGCGTAGCCATGGCCGGCGAAGTAGCCGTGCATCGGCGCGTCCCGCAAGGCGGTGGCATCGTTCTTGCGGTACGGGATGTACTCGAGCACGGCAGGGACCGGGTCGCTCTCGGCGTCCTCGGGGAGCCAGATGCGGGCGGCGAGCTTGCACCCGTCCCCCATCGCTATCCAGGTGTGCTCGATGAGCCGTACCGGCCGGGGTAGTTCGGCGACGTGCTTCATCTGCCTGCTCCTTCTAGCTTGATTCACTATGCGGATAACACAGCCTCGCATCGCGAACGACGTGAGGGTATCATGCAGCCGTCGGCCGAACCAGATCTCGAGGCACCTTGGGAAGGGCTGAGACGGTGACCCGAGGAGACGTGGCCGAGGGGAGGAGACAGCGAAGTGCCAGTGCAACCCAGTGACATCGGATCGCTCGTCGGCGAGTACGCCTCACGCCGTATCGACCGCCGCCAGTTCCTTGCTCGTGCCGTGGGTCTCGGAGTATCCGCATCCGCCGCCGGGATCCTGATCGACGCCCTCGATTCACCGGCGGCGTCCGCCGCGGCCCGGGCGCGCACCTCGAAGCCGCCGACGACCACGCTCACCTACCGGCCCCAAGACGACATCGAGGACCTCGACCCGGCGGCATGGGACTCCCAGGACGACGAGATCGTCATGTACTGCATCTTCGAAGGGCTCGTCACCTACAAGCCGGGTACCTGGGACGTCGTCAACTGCCTGGCGGAGGAGTTCGAGCCGTCGTCGGACAAGCTGCGCTACCACTTCAAGCTGAAGCAAGGAATCGAGTGGCAGAAGGGCTACGGCGAGGTCCGGGCGAGCGACGTCAAGTTCTCCTACGAGCGCATCGCCGGGCTCACCAAGCCGAACATCGACTCGCCCTACCAGGGGGACTGGTCGGCCCTCGAGACGGTGCAGGTGAACGGGGCCTACGAGGGGACGATAATCCTGAAGCAGCCCTTCGCCCCGCTCATGCACAGCACCCTGCCGGCGACAAGCGGGCTCGTCATTCCGGAGAAGGCGGTCGAGAAGCTGGGGAAGCGTTTCTCGACGAGTCCGGTCGGGTCAGGGCCCTTCGAGTTCTCCTCGTGGGTGCCTAACGAGCACGCCATCTTGAAGCGGTTCGACAACTACAGCGGTGCCAACTCCGCCTACGCGGGGAAGACCCCCTGGAAGACGATCCAGACGGATGTGATCGGGAGCGACGACAGCGCCTACGCGGCGCTCGAGACCGGTTCGATCTCCTTCGGGTACATGGGCCCGGAGCTCATCACCGAGGCCGACCACTCGAGCCTCAAGGTCTACAGCCGAGTCACCCAGTCCTACTACTTCCTCGCCATGAGCGTGAAGGACCCGCAGCTTAAGAACCTCAACCTGCGCAAGGCGATACGCCGGGCGATAGACGTCCCGGGGATCATCTCGGCCGCCTACAGCGGAAAGTACGAGCGGGCCTACGGAATCATCCCGCCCTCGATGTCGGTCGGCTACTGGAAGGACGCCCCCCATTACGACCAGGACCTCGGCGAGGCGAAGCACCTCCTCAGCCTGAGTGGCCTGAAGGACGTCTCGCTCAAGCTCGCCTGCCCGAACGACGAGGCCGACAGCTCGGCCGCCGAGGTCATCGCCTCCAACCTCGGCGACATCGGCATCCACGTCACCCTCGAGCCGACGGACTCGGCGACCATGGACGCCATCCCGGGCGATGGTGGCGGTGGACCTCACCGCCAGCTCGTCTACGACATGTACACGACGGAGCCGGACCCCTACTGGTCGTACATCTGGTGGGTCTGCTCGCAGATCGGGCTGTGGAACTGGGACGACTGGTGCGACCCGAAGTTCAGCTCGATCGTGGCGAAGGCGGAGCACACCTACGACGATGCCGCCCGCGACGCCCTCTACATCGAGGCCGCCAAGATGTGGGACGACGAGGCGGCAATCGCCTGGATCTGCTACCCGACGTACTACTTCGTCGCTCAGCCCTGGGCGGACCCCGTGCTGAGACCGGACGGCATACCGATCCTCTGGGCGACCAAAGGCTGACCCTCGCCGAGCGCGCTCCAGTGATGGCAGGCGACGTACCTGCCCGGAGCGACCTCGGCAAGCGCTGGCTCGATCTCCGAGCAGTCCTGCTCGGCGTACGGGCAGCGGGTGTGGAAGCGGCAGCCGGCCGGAGGGTTGCGCGGGCTCGGTATCACGCCTTCGAGAAGGATCCGGCGCCGGGTCGCCACGTTCGTTATCTCCGGGATCGCGGCAATGAGCGCCCGCGTGTAGGGATGGAGGGGGCGGTCGTAGACCTCTTCGGCCGGGCCTAGCTCC
>JASHRK010000397.1 GCA_030037405.1 Acidimicrobiales bacterium
GACGGGAACGCCGTCCGACTCGAGCGCAGTTTGCACCGATCGCAGCGCTGTGAAAGCGGGGTGCACCGAGAGGGCGCGCCCGGCCCGGAGCGGAGCAGCGCGCAGCAGGGCAGAGAGCGCCTGCACGAACTGGATCGCCTCGAAGTGCGTGTGGTTCATCTTCCAGTTGCCGCTGATGAGCTGCTCGCGCTCGCTCACCTCTCTGGCTGCTCCGCCGCCTCCTGCGCCAACCCCTGTCGTATGCCTGCTTGGCGCAGGGCGGCCAGGCCAGGGAGGTCACCGTGCTCGAGCAGCTCGAGGGAGGCGCCACCGCCGGTCGAGACGTGGTCGACGGTCTCCGCCAGCCCGAAGCGGGCAAGGGCGGCCGCACTGTCCCCCCCGCCGACGACGGTCATCCCGGGTGCCCTCGCCATGGCGGTCGCGATCTCGTAGGTGCCCCTGGCGAAACGGGGGTCCTCGAACACCCCCATAGGCCCGTTCCAAATGACCGACCCGGCTCCGGCGATCGCCTCCCGGAACAACTCAGCCGTGGCCGGACCTATGTCGAGGCCCCTCGCCCCGTCAGGGATGTCGCGCCCCGTTATGCGGGCCTCGTCAAGGGGCGGATCGACGACGGCATCCTCCGGGCTCACCGTCATGGGAGCCGGCGCGAGCTCCACGCCGGGGAGAGCCGCCACGAAGTCGACCGGCAAGACGATCTTCTCCGAGCTCACGAGCAGCTCCTTGCACTCGGCGATGCGGTCGACGTCGACAATCGAGTCGCCGACGTGGTGCCCGAGGGCGCGCAGGAAGGTGAAAGCCATCCCGCCGCCGACGAGCACCGTGTCGGCGCGAGCGACGAGGGCGCGGAGGAGACCGAGCTTGTCGCTCACCTTGGCGCCACCGACGACGACGACGAGGGGTCGCGGCGCGCCGCCGAGAAACGGTGTCAGAGCGGCGACCTCCCGCTCGACGAGGCGTCCCGCCGCCGAGGGCAGCACGGTCGGCGGACCGACGACTGAAGCGTCCTTACGATGCAGCACGCCGAAGGCGTCGTTGACGTAAGCGTCCTGGTCCTTCACGAGCTCCGCGACGAGCTCGCGCGAGTTGTCCTTCTCCCCCGCCGAGAAACGCAGGTTCTCCAGCATCTCGACGTCCATGCCGAGCTCGCGGAGCCGCGCCGCCACCGGGGCGACGACGAGCTTCTCGTCGCGCCCCGAGGGTCTGCCGAGATGGGTGGCGACGGTCACCCTGGCGCCCCGCGAGGTGAGGTACTTGAGAGTGGGGAGGGCGGCTCGGATACGGAAGTCGTCAGCCGGAACCATGCGGCCGTCCGGGCCCTCGGCAAGAGGGACGTTCAAGTCGAGGCGGACGAGGACCCTCTTGCCCGAGAGGTCGCCGAGATCCTCGAGTACCGGAAGCCGGCCGGACGAGCTCTCGCTTGCCGTCACGCCCGGGCGATGATCGCCGCGAGGTCGACCAACCGGTGCGAGTACCCCCACTCGTTGTCGTACCAGCCCATCGCCTTCACGAGGGTGGCATCGTCGTCGATCGGGATCGCCATCGTCAACGTTGCGTCGAAGGTGCACGAGGCGGGGGAGCCGACGATGTCGCTCGAGACGATCTCGTCCTCGTTGTAGACGAGGACGCCGGCAAGCGGGCCCTCCTCGGACGCACGGCGGAAGGCCTCGTTCACGTCCTCTGGCGTCACCCGCCCGCCGACCACGCCCGTGAGGTCTGTGATCGAGCCGTCCACGACCGGGACTCTGAGGGAGATGCCGTCCAGCCGGCCCGCCATCTCCTTCAAGACGAGGCTCGTCGCCCGAGCTGCCCCTGTCGAGGAGGGGACGATGTTCACCGCCGCCGCCCTCGCCCGCCTCAGGTTGTCCCGCCCGAGGTCGAGCAGCTGCTGGTCGTTGGTGTAGGCATGTGCGGTCATCATGAGACCCTGGCGGAGGCCGAAGGCGTCCTCGAGCACCTTCACCATCGGCACGATGCAGTTGGTCGTGCAGGAGGCGTTCGACACGACGACATGGGTCTCGGGGTCGAACTCCCCGTCGTTGACCCCGACGACAAAGGTGGCGTCGGCGTCCTTGGCCGGGGCCGAGATGACGACCCGCCTCGCGCCCGCCTCGACGTGCGCCATGGCGGCGCCCCTGGAGGTATACCGGCCGGTCGACTCGACGACGAGCTCGACGCCGAGGTCCGACCAGGGCAGCGACTTCGGGTCCGTCTCGGCGAGGACGGCGATCTCGCGTGCGCCGACGCGGAGCCCTCCCTCGACGAGCTCGACCGGCTCGCGCAGGCGACCGTGGGTCGAGTCGTAACGCAGCAGGTGAGCGCTCACCTCCGGCGGCGTGATGTCGTTGACGGCGACGACCTCGAGATCGTCGCCTGCGGGCTTCGAGCCCGATCCCGCCCCCAGCCCGGTGCCCGCCTCACGTTCGATGAGGGCACGAAGAAAGTTCCTCCCGATCCTTCCGAACCCGTTGATCGCGATGCGAGTCGCCATGCCGGTCACTTTTCCCCAGGCCGGCCCTCTTCCGCAAACCGGCCGCCCGGGCGGGTCTTCTCTCTCGTCCCGGCCGGCGTCGGCGAGCCGAGCCTACTCAGCGCCCGGGCGAGCAGCTCGGGGTCGTGAGCTGCCGCCCCCACCCTCGCCACCTCGGAGACCTCGACGAGGATCCCTCCCGGCATCTTCCCGATCGGGAGCCCTCCCGAATGGGCGAGGACGACGTCGACCCGCACGCCGTGGCCGAGAAGGGCGGCGACGTGGTCGGCAACGTCGAAGCCGGTCGTCTCCGGCGCCTGCTCGCGCAGGTTGGCGACATAGATCGTGGTACCGCTCGTCACGGCGATCGCCTCTTGCAAGGCCGGGACGGCCGTGACGGCGAGCAGGCTCGTGTAGAGCGAGCCCGGCCCGATCACGACCTGGTCGGCGCGCAGGATGGCCTCGACGGCGCCCGGAGGCGGGCACGGGTCGGGAGGGACGAGCGAGACCCTCGTGACGCCCCCTTCGCGGGCGATCCGCCGCTGGCCCGAGACCTCTCCCCCGGC
>JASHRK010000398.1 GCA_030037405.1 Acidimicrobiales bacterium
CTTCAAGGCGTTCCTCGGGTTTCACCTCAGGTCGCGTGCCGAGGTCCATCGGGTCGGGCTCGCCCGGGTCCGCCGGATCGGGCTCGCCGGCTCCGGCCCCGCCCGCCCAGGCTGCCGCGACCACTCGCTCGAAAAGGCGGCGGAGCGCCTGCGCGTCTACCCGGGAGGCCTCGTATCCGAGGCCCACGCTGCGAAGCTTGCGTTCCACCTTTTCGCCTCGAGCGAGAGCGGGCATCGCAGCCGGGATACCGTCGAGAAGGTGCGCACGTCCTTTCGACCGGTCTTTCGAGCGCTCCCAGTTCGTGAGTACCTCCTCGGCGGTGCTGGCGTGAGCAGAGCCGAAGACGTGGGGGTGGCGAGAGGTCAGTTTCGCCGTCAGGGTGCGCGCCACGTCGGCGAGAGTGAACAGTCCCTCCTCGGCGGCGAGAGTGGCGTGGAACACGACCTGGCAGAGAAGGTCTCCGAGCTCCTCTTCGGCATGGGCGACGCGCTCTGGCGGAGCCGACTCCGGGTCGTCGCCGAGCGCCTCGAGCGCCTCGGTCGCCTCGTAGGTCTCCTCGAGCAGGTGGCGCAGCAGGGACCTGTGCGTCTGCTCCCGATCCCAAGGGCAGCGCTGGCGAAGGAGAGCGACCGTCTCGACCAGCTCCGCGACCTCCACCGCCGGGGGCCTTTCCAGGGCGGGCACGTAGAGCGAGGTGAGATGGTCCGGCTCGAGCACGCGGTCGATGTCGGACCACGGCACCTCCTCTATGCGCTCGTCTTCGAGACCGAGGTGGTGAAGAAGGACTGCCGTCTGGCCGACCGGCGGGTCGGCAAGGGCCAGCTTGACCTCGGACAGCAGCCGCCTCGACCAGGCCTGGGTGACGAGGGTCGGACCGTGCGAGGAGGCGGCGTCGAAGGCAAAACGGGCAGCGTCGGTGAGCCTCGCCCCTGCGGCCGCCGGATCAACCCCGAGACGCGCCCAGGCCAGGTCCACGTAGGAGACCGCCGGCTCCACACGAACCTCCACCCCGGCGCTCGGACCCCGCTCGCAGAGTAGGGAGACCGTGCGCTCGGCCACCGTTGGCGAGCCCGGGACGGCGTAGCAGACGCTCGAGCGCGCCTGCGCCGCCTCGAGCAGCCGATCCACTATCTGCTCGTACACAGCCTCGAAACGCGCCTCTCTCTCGTACAAGTCGTCGAACGCCCTCACGTCGGCGCGTCGCTCGAGGATCGCCACGGCCGACGGGTGCCGGGCCGTCCGAAGATAGACGAGGTCGCTCGCGTCGACGAGCTCGATCGCCCGGCGGGTAAGGTGCTCGGGACCTGCTGGGCCCAGGCCGATGACCCAGATCGCACGTCGTCCCTGCTGTTCGTTGCTGCCGCCGGTCGGCACCGCGCGCTGCCGGGTCTCGGGCGTCACCCGTCGCTGTCGGCAGGCTTCGCCTGCAGCGGGCCGGTGGTTGCCTTGGCGTTCAGGAGACTGCTGTTCGCCGGCCCGGTGAGCGGCCTGACGTGACCGCCGAAACCAGCGATGGATCCGCTGGAGGAGCTCTTCTCGGTCCAGGAACCGTACTCCGGGTCGATCTCCACTCTCGTGTGCCGAGCCGCCGCCGCGATCGTCGACGAGAAGACGGTCGTGTAGGTCGAGAAGATCGTGTCGAGGGCGTCGACCACGGACTCGAAAGGTCGCGAGGTGACGAGGAGGACGAGGTAGTAGGTCTCGTAGCTGACGGGCTTGGCCACCGAGCCGACCGACGTCGCCGCCACCGAGCTCTTGAGAGCCGGCTCGATGCTTGAGAGCTCTGAGTTCGTGTAGCAACCGAGAGCGCCGGTGCCGGACGTGGACGTCACGGAGTACTTCTTCAGCTCGGTGGCGAAGCTCGCACCGTGGTCGAGCAGCGTCCTCACGTGGTCTGCGACGCTCTTTGAGCTGACGAAGATGCCAGAGATGCAACTCTGTCTCGTGGATGCAGGATGAGCCGCCTCGTACTGGGTAAGGCCCGTCTCGGTGAGCGGGACGTGAGCGGCGTGGACGGCTATGGCGTCCTCATCGAGCTGTAGCCCGAGGAAGGCCTCCTCGAGGGTGCTACCGAGCCCTCGCATGAGCGTTGTCGTGGACGTTCCGCAGCCTGTGTCGGCAAGCTCTGTCGAGAAGCTGGCGACGAGCTGCGCATCGGCGAGAGCCTGCGCCCCGGATGGCTCCGGGATTCCGTGCCGAATCACGACGGCACGTGCGAGCCTCGAGTCGACGAGGTTCGTCAGGACGAAGGCGACGAAGGTGCTGTCATAGGTGTCGGCGCCTGCGCCCTTGATGTGGTAGCCGCTCTTGCTCGAGCTGGCGAGGAGACAACGGAACTCCTTGTCAGAGCCGGCTTTCGAGAGGGCGCCGTCGAGCTGCCCCGGAGAGATCTCCTGAGAGCCGACCTTGGCCGCGTAAGGCGACCACTGCAGATTGCAGGCAGTGGCGAGCAACGCCAGGGAGAGGGACGCCATGAGGGCAACGGCGCGTTTGGCTCGGGTCACGGTCTGCCGATCGTACGGTGAGGAAGCGGCGACCGGCCAGTCATCGGCCGGGAGACGAGCACCGTTCCCGCCAGGGATGCCGACGCCGCTCTCGCAGACGAGACGGTCACGCCCCACCCGCCGTGACAGCAGCCGCCGCCGGCAGGAGCTGCTGGAGCAGGTCGACGAGGCGCTCGGTCAGGTCCTCTCCCGCCTTGAGCGGCACGATGAGCTGAGCGGCCTCCTCCTTCCAGAG
>JASHRK010000399.1 GCA_030037405.1 Acidimicrobiales bacterium
AGCGCCGTCTCCGGCGTCTCGCCAACGGTGAGACGCCGGTCGACGTACAACGTCGCCGTGGAGGGGACGGCGTTGAGACTGGGGGTCTCGCACTCGATCTTGGTGAGGGCGATCGTGCCGGCGCCGAGGAATTCGTCGTAGCCGAGGCGGGTGTTGAGGGCCTCGATCTCTCCGATCACGGCGGCGAGGTCGTAGACGGGATTGTGACCGCGCTCTGGTGCGGAGGCGTGGCAGGAGGCGCCGGTCGCCCGGAGGGCGACCTCGACCCTTCCCCGGTGCCCCCGGTAGAGGCGGCAGCCGGTCGCCTCACCGAGCACGACGGCGTCGGGGCGAGGGAGCACTTTCGTCAAGAGGTGCTCGAGGGCGAGCCCGTCACAGCTCTCCTCTTGCACCGTGCCGACGACGTACAGCGTGACCTGCTCGAGATTGTCGAGGTCGCGGGCGACGGCAGCGCCGTGGATCATCGAGGCGATGCCGGCTTTGTTGTCGCTCGCACCCCTGCCGTGAACGATGCCGCCCTCGAGGCCTCCCTCGAGCGCAGGCTCAAAGGGATCGCGTGCCCACTCGGACCGGCTCCCGACGTCGACGGTGTCGACGTGGCTGTCGTAGACGATCGTGACCGGCCCCGAACCGATGCGCCCGACGGCCGAGCCGAACGGGTCCTCGACGATCTCGTCGTAGCCAAGGTCGGTCATCTCCTGGCGGAGGCGGGCGACGACCTCCTCCTCTCCGCCCGAGAGCGACGGAGAGTGGATGAGATCCCGTAGCAGCTCGACAGCGCCTACGCGGTGTGCCTCCGCCTCGTCGAGATACCTCTGGTCTCCGGTCATACGAATCTCCGTCCTGCTCTCGTCACGGTCATGGTCTCCAATGCTCAGCTCTTACGACCCCGTTGTCGTCTGGGTGGCGGCGCCCTGGAGCACCGTGCGGACCGCCATCCCTCTCAGTCCCCTCCGAGAGCGATGTGCTCCGGCCGTATCGGCACCCTCGTGAGAGGGAGGCCCGTCGCTGCTCTGACGGCTGCTGCGATCGCGGCCGTCGAGGAGATCGTCGGCGGCTCTCCGACTCCCTTCGCCCCGAAGGGGGCCCCCGGCTCGGGTTCCTCGATGAGGGAGGAGATGCGGACCACTGGCATGTCGAGGGCCGTAGGGATGAGGTAGTCGGTGAACGACGGGTTCTTCACGAGGCCGTCCTCGAGGACGATCTCCTCCATGACGGCGAGGCCGAGACCCTGGGCGATGCCCCCCTCCAGCTGGCCGACGACCTGCAGAGGGTTGAGCACTCGCCCGACGTCCTGGGCGGTGGCGATCTCGACCACCTTCACGAGCCCGAGGTCGAGATCGACGTCGACTACGGCGCGGTGAGCAGCAAAGGCGAAGGAGACGTGGGCGTCGCCCTGGCCGTTGCCGTCCAGCGGCATCGTCTTCGCATGGCAGTACGTCACCGTCTCCTCGACGACCTCGTCTCCGAGAGCGGTCTCGAGGTCCTCGGCGAGAGAGCCGTCGAAGGCGACCACCTTGCCCCCCGAGAGCTCGAGTAGACCGGCGACAAGGCCGTGGCGGGCGGCGACGATCTCGAGGACCCGGTTTCGGACCCGCCGGCAGGCAATCTCGACGGCGCCGCCCGTCATCCAGCTCTGGCGGCTCGCGGAGGTCGATCCTGCCGAGCCGATGCCGGTGTCGGCTGGTGCCACGACCACCTTCTCGATCCCGAGGACCTCGGTGGCGATCTGCTGCAAGAGGGTCACCAGTCCCTGGCCCACCTCGGCGGCCGCCGAGGTGATCGTGACGACGCCTCGCTCCAGGCGGCAGGCGGCGGCCGCCGAGTCGTCGAAGCCCTCCGAGTACATGAGGTTCTTGAAGCCGACGGCGAGGCCGACCCCCCTTCGTACCCGCCTCGCGTCGGCGCTGCGCCCGGCTCCGCCGGGGAGCGCCATCTCCTCGGACTCCTCTCCGATCCCTACTCCGTTCCTTCCTCCGTCCTCGCCGAGGGCGCCCTGACGGTCCGGCATCGGCATGGGGGCGGCGGCACAGGCGCGGATGACCTCGGCCACCGGGGCGGTGCCCTTGATCACCTGTCCCGTGATGAGCTCGTCACCGCTCGCGAGGGCGTTGCGGAGGCGCAGGTCGACCGGGTCCATGCCGAGCTCGGCGGCGAGCCTGTCCATCTGCGCCTCGTAGGCATGGCAGACCTGGACGGCCCCGAAGCCACGCATCGCCCCGCAGGGCGGGTTGTTCGTCCTCACCACGTCCGCCTCGACGTGAGCGTTCGGCACCTTGTAGGGCCCGGCTGCGAAACACGCCGCGTTCGACAAGACGGCGGTGGAGGAGGAGGCGTAGGCGCCGCCGTCGAGAAGGATCCGCGCCTCGACCTTCACGAGCCGCCCGTCCCGATCGGCGCTGTGGCGGTACCACATGCGGGCGGGGTGGCGGTGCACGTGGCCGAAGAAGGACTCCTCTCGCGAGTAGACGATCTTCACGGGACGGCCCGTGGCGAGAGCGAGCAGGCATATGTGCACCTGGAGGCTCACGTCCTCACGGGCGCCGAAGGCACCGCCTACGCCGGAGAGGTGGAGGCGCACCTCGGTGGGCTCGAGCCCGAGGCAGGCGGCCACCTGCTCCTGGTCGACATGGAGCCACTGGGTCGAGACGTAGAGGTCGACGCCGCCCGCGCCGTCAGGGATGGCGAGCCCGGACTCCGGCCCCATGAAGGCCTGGTCCTGCATGCCCACCTCGTAGCTGCCCTCGACCGCGACGGGCGCCTCAGTCCCGACGTCGCCGTGGACGAGGGAGATGTGCCGGAAGACGTTGCCGTCGGGGTGGACGGGAGGCGTAGCGGGCTCGAGGGCCTTCGCAGGGTCGACGAGCGGCTCGAGGGGGGCGTAGCGCACCTCGACGAGGGCTGCCGCCCTGCGGGCGATCTCGGGGTGGTCGGCGGCCACGGCCGCGACGGGCTCTCCCGTGTAGCGGACGACGTCGCTCGCGAAGACAGGCTGGTCTTTGCGATCGAGCCCGTAGGTGGGGCTTCCCGGGACGTCGGCGGCGAGAAGGACCGTGTGCACTCCGGCGAGGTCGCGGGCTCGAGTGGAGTCGATGCCGAGTATCCGGGCAGCAGGGTGGGGGGAGCGGAGCACCTGTCCCCAGAGGGCGCCCTCCGCAAAGAGGTCCGAGGAGAAGGCGAACTCGCCCCGGACCTTCGGGACGCCGTCAGGGCGCCTCCGACTGGACCCGATAGCCCCGGTCATCCCGGGCCTGTCGAGCGTGCTCGGGGCGGAAGGTGCCGCAGTCCCGGCCGGCGCGCTCCGGGTCGACGTCGTCCCTGGCGCCAGGGTCACGGGAGCTCCCCGAGCCGGCGGCGGCGGACTTCGTCGATGGCGGCGAGGATCCGCCCGTAGCCGGTGCAGCGGCAGAGGTTGCCCGATATCGCCTCGCGTATCTCGAGCTCGGAGGGATCGGGCAGTCGGCCGAGGAGGTCGTGCACCGCCACGACGAGGCCCGGGGTGCAGAAGCCGCACTGCACGGCGCCGTTCTCGACGAAGGCCTCCTGGACGTCGCTCAGCTCCCCTGGACCGGCGAGGCCTTCGACGGTCACGATCTCCCGACCCACGGCCGTCGCCGCCAGCACGAGGCAGGCACAGACGAGAACCCCGTCGACGAGCACAGAGCACGAACCGCACTCGCCCTGCTCGCAGGCGTTCTTGGAGCCGGGCAGGCCGAGGCGGTTGCGGAGCACGTAGAGGAGGCTCTCGCCGGCAAGGGCACCGTTCACGTCGTGGTGGCGACCGTTCACGACGAGCTCGTAGGAGAGCTCCGCGCTCGCTATGGCACCCGTCATGGCGTCACGGACCGCCTCCCCGTCGCGTCGGGGAGCCTCGCCCTCTCGAAGGCCCGTCTGGCGCAGACGCCGACGGCGTGGCGGCGGTAGCGCGCCGTCGACCGGTGGTCGTCGATGGGCCGGGCGGCTTCCGAGGCCAGCTCGGCGAGGCGTGCGAGCTCCTTCTCGCTTGCTCTCGGGACGCCCTCGTCCCAGTCGAAGAGCGAGGTCGCCAGCTCCTCTGCCCGCGGGGCGCGAAGCGGCACCGGCCCGACCGAGCCGAGACCGAGGTGCACCTCCCGCCTCTCGGCGTCTGCGACGAGAGCGACGGAACAGACTGCGATGACCATGGCGTTTCTCGTGCCCACCTTGAGGAATTCCTGCGCCGCCCGCCGCGCCGGCACCCTGACCGAGCGGATTATCTCCCCCGGCGCCAGGGAGGTGCGCTTCACCGAGACGATGAACTCCCCGACGGGTACCGCACGGCCGCCCTCGGCCGATTCGAGCACCACGGTTGCCTCGAGAGCGGCCAGCACCGGCAGGGTGTCGCCCGCCGGGGAGGCGGTGGCGAGGTTGCCGCCGATCGTGCCGGCGTTGCGTATCTGGGGCGAGCCCACCGTGCGCGCCGCCTGGGCGAGGGCCGGCAGGAGCTCGCAGAGGGGAGGTCGCATCATCTCGGAGTAGGTGAGCGCGGCGTTGAGGATGACCTCGTCGCCCGAGCGGTACCAGCTCTTGAGCTCCGGCACGAGCGCCACGCTGATCACGCTCTCGGGGCTGCGGCGGCCGAAGTTGACCTCGACCATGAGGTCCGTGCCGCCGGCGATGAGGTCTGCCCGGGTGTCAGCGGCGACGCTCGCCAGGAGCTCGTCGAGCGATGCCGGTACCAGCACGCTCACATCCTCACCTTACGGCTGAAGAAGGCGTCGCCCTCGCTCAAGCGCCGGTGCTCCAGGCGGAAAAGGTGTCGATCATGGCCCGCACGTCGGAGCCGAGGGGATAGAGGATGGGGCAGGTGCAGCCGGCGGCGACGTACTGCTCCACCTTCTCCACGCACTCTGCCGGCGAGCCGGAGGCCGTGATCATCTGCACGATGTCGTCGGGGACGAGGCGAGATGCGGCCACGACCTCGTCGTGGGTGGCGGGCCAGGTGAGCACGCGCCCGATCTCCTCCAGGAGCTCGCCCGGGACTCCGGAGGCCTTCATGATGTGAGGTTGCTGGCCGAGGTACTGGGTCACGAGCAGCCGGGCGGCGTCGAGGGCGGCGCCCCTGTCGGCGTCGAGCGAGCAGACGACGAGCTGGGGGCGGTCGACATCCTCGAGAGAGCGTCCCGCCCGCCGGGCGCCCTCCTCCAGCCGTTCCATCGCCCGATCGTTGTAGGTGGGTGAGACGAGGTAGTTGAGCACGACCCCGTCGCCGATCTCGCCCGCCAGCTCGAGCATCCTGTCGCCCGTGGCGCCTATGTAGATAGGGACGTCCTTTGGCCGCCGCTCCTGGTGCACGTAGTCGAGCTCGACGCCGTCGAGGGAGACGAACTCGCCTTCGTAGGTGACCCGCCCGTCGCCGAGGAGGGCTCTTACCGCCTCGACCGTCTCGCGCATCGCCTGCAGGGGTCTCGTCCGAGCTATCCCCACCTTGCGTGCGATCGGGTCCCACCAGGCACCGATGCCGAGCACGACACGACCAGGCGCGAGATCGTCGAGGGTGGAGAAGGTGGCGGCGAGAAGGGCTACGTTTCTCGTCCAGTTGTTGACGACGCCCGAGCCCGCCTTGATGCGCTCGGTCACCGCGAGATACGCCGCCATCGGCACCGTGGCCTCCCGCACGAGGCGGCTCTCGGCTTGCCAGACTGCGTCGAAGCCTCGCTCCTCTGCGTACTGGACGAGCTCCATGCCCTCCCGGATGGGATGGGCGTCTTGCAGGTAAAGGGCGACCGGAGTGCTCACGCGGCAACATTACGGCTGGTCGACGAGGTTGTTCAACATTTTGTTGCATCCGGCTGCGCTCGGCACACGATCGTCTGCGCCGAGCCGGGGCAGCGTGCCCCTAGACGTCGCGGCGAACGGTGCGCCAGAGACCGCAAACAAGGATCCCGACGACCCAGACGGCGATGACGAGGCCGGCGTACCACCCGGCCTCCGTCATCCTGAAGCCATGGACTCGCGCCTGGAGCAGGATCTGGTACGGGGCGATCCAGCGGAGGCTGACGCCGAAGAAGAGCTGCCGGATGCCGATGTACGACCGCCAGCCGGGCATCGCCAGCAAGGGCGACACGACGAGGCTGACGCCGAGGAGGACGCCGACCGTGACCGAGCGCGAGCCGACGATGGCAGAGAAGGCGAGGGCCACGAGCGTGTAGACGCCGATGTCGAGAAGGGCCCAGGCTCCCTCCCGCGCCATAAGGGAGGTGGTCGGCTCGGCGTTGCCGAAGGCGAGGCCGACCGAGTAGCAGGAGATGGCGGTCCAGGTGACGACCACGACCGGGACGACGATAGCGAGCACGGCGGGCACGCGGGCGAGGAAGAGGGAGCTCCGGGGGCGGCCCGTCGACACGATGGAACGGAGCACCCCGGCGCTCAGGTCGGCCGAGCCGGCGGCGGCGCCGATGAGGATCCCTGCGATGGCGCCGAGCTCGGAGAGGGCGCCGCCGAAACCGTTGAGGGCGTTGGTCCCCCCCGGGGGGCCGAACCTGGCGGGATTTGCCGCGTGCAGGATCTCGAGGAGGGCGCCGACAAAGGCAAGGATGCCGAAGCCGAGGACGGCGAGCGTGATCATGAGAGCGCGCCGGCGCCTTATGCGGAGGATCTCCGCTCCGACGAGGGTGCGCTGGTGTGCCTTCAGATCGGCCGCCACGGTCGCTGCCACCGTCAGGCCCCGAACCTTGAGGTCAACTGCAAGAAACGCTCCTCCAGCGACGCCCGCTCCACCCAGAGGCCCGAGACGGAGATGCCGCTCTGGACAAGGTAGCGGTTCACGGCGGCAGCCATGGGCTCTGGCTGCCATGCCGAGCCGAGGCGGACGACGAGCTGCCCTGGGGCACCTGGGGAAGGCGGTTGCCCGTCCCCGCTTCCCTCGCCGACGTGCTCGATCCCTTCCAGGCCAGAGAGCAGGGACGCCGCCCGCCCGGTGTCGTCGCAGACGACGCGTATCGAGGCGGTCTGCTGGCGGACGAGATCGTCCAGACGTCCCTGGACGACTATGTGGCCCTGGTCGACGATGGCGACGTAGTCGCAGGTGCGCTGGACTTCGTCGAGGAGGTGGGACGAGAGCATCACGGTCCGTCCCTCGGCCACGAGGCTCCGCATCAGCTCTCGGAACTCGAGCATGCCGGCGGGATCGAGCCCGTTCATCGGCTCGTCGAGAACGAGGAGAGACGGATCGGCGATGAGGCAGGACGCGACACCCAGTCTCTGGCGCATGCCCATCGAGTACCGCGCCACCCGCTCGCGTGCCCGTTCGGCGAGACCAACGCGTTCCATGCAGGGCCAGATGCGCGCCGCCGTTCCACGCCCCCGCGCTGCTGCCAGCAGCTCGAGGTTCTCGAGGCCGCTCAGGTAGCCGTGGAAGCGAGGTTCGTCCACTATGGCGCCGACCTTGGCGAGAGCCTCCTCGCGACCTGCCGGCATCTCGAGGCCGAGGATGTTGATCGTGCCCGCGTCCGGGCGGGTCAGCCCGAGCACGGTGCGGATGAGCGTCGTCTTGCCGGCGCCGTTGGGACCGAGATAGCCGAAGGCGCAGCCTCGGGGCACCGACAGGTCGACACCGTCGATCACGACCCGCGAGCCGAAGCGTTTCGTCAGTCCCGCGACCGACAGCGCCGCGGAGTCGGCACTGCCGCTCATCCCTCCATCATTGCTTCTCGGTGGGACCAGGGCCACTGTTGTCACAGGACGTCGAAGTCCGGGCGCCCGTGGCGCCAGATGACGAGCACGACCCGCCCGACGATGTCCCGCCTCGGCACGAGCCCCCAGACGCGGCTGTCGCAGGAGATGGGCCGGTTGTCGCCCATCATGAAGTACTCGCCCTTCGGGATCTTCTCCCGGGCGACCGGCTCCCCGAGCGGGAGGCCCTTCGGCAGGTACGGTTCGGGAAGCGGTCTGCCATTCACGTAGACGGTGTTCCCCTTTGACCAGATGGTGTCGCCGGGGAGCCCGATCACGCGCTTCACGAGGTCGCTCTCGACCGTGCCGCCGCAGTCGGAAGGCCTGTAGCCCGGTGGCGTCTTGAACACGACGATGGAGCCCTCCGAGATCGTGTAGCCGATCTTCAGCACGAGGATCCTGTCGCCCGGGAGAAGCGTGGGCATCATCGACTGGCTGGGCACGTAGAAGGTCTGGATGACGAAGAGGCGGAGAAGCCCGGCGACCGCGACGGCCACGAGGACGACCCCGATCCAGGCGAGATAGGGGTGGTACCACCGCTTCGATCTCGATTTCCTTGGCCGTTTCTCTTCGATGCCCACGAGCGGGAGAGAGTACCCGCGGCCGGGCCGCTCTCGACGTCGAGCCCGGATTGGGCGCCGTGGCGGTCGCCACGGCGGCGGGGAGGGTCCTCCTGACCGCCTCCGCTGCGCATCAGCCCGCTGGCTACTCCTCGAGCGGACCGTGGCCGACCCTACGGTGTCGCTGGCCGCCCTGCTCGGCAAGACCGGCGAAGAGCTCGGGGGCACCACCACTGTCACCTTGGAGGACTACACCGCCGAGATCCTCGCCGGCGGGTTCCCGGGGATGCGCTACCCCACCGAGCGGGCTCGGCGCGCAGCGTTCGACGGTTACCTCGCGCGGATCGTCGACGCCGAGATTCCCGAGCTCGGGGTGGAGATCCGGCGCCCTGACACGCTCCGACGCTGGCTGCGGGCGTACGCGGCGGCGACGTCCACTACGGCCTCCTACGACCGGATCCGGGACGCCGCGAGCAGCGGCGAGGACGCAAAGCCGGCGAAGACGACAACCATCCCGTACCGCGACGCGCTGGAACGGCTGTGGATCCTCGACCCCCTCGCAGCCTGGTTGCCGACCCGCAACCACCTGAACCGGCTCACCGCGGCACCCAAGCACCATCTTGCCGACCCAGCCCTCGTTGCCCGCCTCGTCGGCCTCGATGCCGGAGCCCTCCTGAACGGCGGCGGCCCGACCGCCGTCCCGCGCGACGGAACATTCCTCGGAGCACTCTTCGAGTCGCTCACGGCCCTCACCGTTCGGGTGTTCGCGCAGGCTGCTCAGGCGCGCGTGTACCACTTCCGCACCAAAGGCGGCGAGCGGGAGGTCGACCTCATCGTCGAACGCGGTGACCAACGGGTCGTCGCAGTCGAAGTGAAGCTGTCGACGACTGTCGACGACTACGACGTGCGCCACCTCGTCTGGTTGCGTGACCAGCTCGACGATGATTTCCTCGACGGGGTCGTGGTGAGCACCGGGCCTTACGCCTACCGACGCCGCGACGGCATCGCCGTCGTCCCCTTGGCGCTGCTCGGCCCTTGAGCCACTCCGACGGCATGCCTCGCGTGGTGGACGAGGGGGGCGAAGGGACTTCGGGAGGAGACGGTTGGGCTTGGAGCGGGGGTCACGCCGTGAGCTGGAGGAGAGCGGTCAGGGATCCGAGCGAGGTTTGACGCTGAGACGAGCAACCGCCGCGCGGTAAATGCCAAGCGCTTTGCCAGTTACCCGCCCGTGGGCGAGGTCATCGAGGATCGCTTGGGCAGCGTCAAGGGCCGCAGAGTCGAGAGTGGCCAGGTCGGCCTCGATGTCCTCGTGGAAGGTGAGCTGGTAGCGGGCAGGTCGTCGGCGGCCACCCGTCACACGCCGCGACGGAGGCGATCGAAGACAGCGTTGACCTCGGCGCGGGTTAGGCGCCGGCCGTTGTCGCTGGCGATCCGATCAGCGGCCAAGGCGGCGTCGAGTTCGTCCTCGACTTGCTGTAGCAGGCGTTCCCATACCTCGACGGGGACGATGACGCCTTGAGCGCGCCGGTGGGAGCCGAAATAGACCGGCTCGCCATCACCCGCGTCGAAGCGACGGGCGATCTGATGGAGGGCGTCACGGGCTTCTCCGGTAGTGATGACCTGGGCCATACTCAAAAGCGTACCGGAATTCGCACGGTTTCGACCGAGCGGCCCGTGAGCATTTGCCCTGCCCTCACCCCAGAGGTCCCACTGCCTCGAAGCAACACAGCCGGTCGGAGGTGGTGGGCGAGAGGGTGTCTGGTTCCAGGGCTCAGTGGTGGGCGAGGGGGGACTTGAACCCCCACGTCCTTTCGGACACAGGAACCTGAATCCTGCGCGTCTGCCAATTCCGCCACTCGCCCGTGGTGCGACGACGATACTCCTCCGCCGCCAATGTGCTTTCCTGTCCTCCCGACCTGCCGGTATTCTCGTGGATGACATGGGACTCGAGCAGTTCGAGCGCCGGCTTGAGCGCATGGTCGAGGGAGCATTCGCCAAAGCGTTCAGGGGCCAGCTGCAGCCCGTCGAGCTTGGTCGCCGGCTCACCAGAGAGATGGACCTTCACCGCACCGTCGGCCTTCGTGGTGTCGTGGCGCCGAACGCCTTCCACATCTACCTGGCCACCGCCGACTACGAGCGGTTCGAGAGCTTCGGGGACGCCTTGAACGGCGAGTTGGTGGAGGCCGTACGCGAGCACGCGGCAGGCGAGCGCTACAGCTTCGTCGGGCCGATCGAGATCGTCATCCACGAAGACCCGGACCTCGGGGTGAGCACCTTCGCCATCGAGTCTGAGGTCGTGGACACGACGCCAGGCGCTCCCGACTGGATCGTGCTCCCCGACGGGCGCCGCGTCGCCATCGCCGACGCCGTCCTCACGATCGGGCGGCTGCCCGAGTGCGCCATCGCCCTCGACGACCCGAACGTCTCCCGTCGCCACGCTCAGCTGCGCCGCGACGGCCAGTCTGTCGTTCTCGTCGACCTCGGGTCCACGAACGGCACGAAGGTCAACGGCGTCCAGATACGAGAGCGCCACCTCGTTCCCGGCGACTCGATCACGGTCGGGACGACGACGATGAGGTTCGAGCCCGCCTGAGAGGCGGCCCGCGTATGCCGCACGCCCTTCTCTATGTGGTGCGCTACTTCCTTCTCGGGCTGCTGTGGCTGTTCTTCCTGTACGCGGTGCGCATGATCTTCATCGAGATGAGGCGGGCGCGCTCGGAGCAGTTACCTGTCGCCCCCCAGGCGAACACCTCCGGGGACAGGGTCGTCCCGCTCAAGCTGACGGTTGTCGATCCTCCCCAGCGGCGAGGGCGCGTCTTCGAGCTCGGCGAGGAGGTGACGCTCGGGAGGTCACCCGGTTGTGCCGTTCCCCTCGAGGACGACACCTTCACCTCCTCGGTGCACGCCCGCGTGTTCCGTCGAAGCGGGGAGCTCTGGCTGGAGGACCTCGGCTCCACGAACGGGACCTGGCTCAACGAGGAACGCCTCGCCAACGGCCCGATGCGCTTGAGGAGGGGCGACCGGATGAAAGTCGGGAGCACCACGCTCGAGGTGACGCGATGACGGCCATCCGGGCCGTGGCCGAGAGCCACGTCGGTTACGTACGCTCCAACAACGAGGACTTGGCCGTCGTGAGCAGCGATCTCGTCGCCATCGCCGACGGTGTCGGAGGTCACCTCGGTGGCGAGGTCGCCGCCAGGACGGCCATCGAGGAGCTGATCGAAGGCTTCCAGCGAGACCGTACGGCTGCAGGGCTGAGCGCCGCGGTGCAGAAGGCGAACCGCGCGATCTGGCGGCGCAGCCGGGTCGATCGGAGGCTGCACGGCATGGGGACGACGCTCACGGCCGCCGCCCTTGTCCACGGTCCGGAGGACGAGCCGGGAGCGCCGTCGCACCTTGCCCTCGTGAACATCGGCGACTCCCGTGCCTACCGGCTGGACGAGAGCGTCCCGGACAACTCACCCGTGCTCACGAGGCTGACGGAGGACCACTCCGTCGTCGAGGAGATGGTGCGCCAGGGTGAGCTGACTCCGGCGGAGGCCCTCGTCCATCCTCACCGGCACATCCTCACCCGTGTCCTCGGCATGGAACCGGAGGTGGAGATCGACGTCTGGGACCTCGAGCTGCAGGTCGGCACGAGGTTCCTCCTCTGCAGCGACGGCCTCAGCAACGAGGTCACCGAGGAGGACATCGCCGGTGTCCTCGCCGACGTCGACGAGGCCCGCGAGGCGGCACGAGCGCTCGTGAACCGGGCTCTTGCCCACGGGGGTGTAGACAACGTGACGGTGGCGATCGTCGACGTCGTCGACGCCGAGTCCCCCGACGGCGCGCAGCCGATGGAGCTCGTCCCGCCCCGCCCGCCGATGCCCGACCGCGGGGATGGCCGGACAGGAGAAGTCAACAGAGACGGTGACGTGACAGGAACCCTTCTGGCTGCAAGGCCGGAGACCGAGAC
>JASHRK010000400.1 GCA_030037405.1 Acidimicrobiales bacterium
CGACGGAGGAGGCGTGGTCGTGGAGCCACGAAGGCTCTGTGCACAGGGCGCCCTGGCCGACCGAAGGGGAGCTCTGCGGCCGTGACGGCGACCCCGAGGTGCTGAGGCTGACGGGTGAGGTCCTCCGTGCCATCCGCAAGGCGAAGACGCAGGCGCAGGTGTCGATGCGGGCACCGGTCGCCCGCTGCGCAGTCACCGGAACCGACGATGAGCTAGCTGTCGTAACGCTGGTCGAGGAGGATCTCCGCCAGGTGGGAGCGATCGACGAGCTCGTGCTCGAGCAGGGAGACGGGCTGGAGGTGACGGTGACCCTCGCCCCGAGCGCGCCTCAGGAGAGATGAGCAAAACGAAGCGGTGATCGCGGAAGAGCCACGATGCCGAGAACCCGGTTGTCGTCCCGCTCGACTATCACGATGAGGAAACGGTACGGCCCGGGACGCGGGTGCCATGCGCGGGCGACGACGGCGGCGGGCACCTCCTCCCTGTAGGCGACGAGGCACTCGCTTTTGCGACGGACGTGGACGAGATTGCTGGGCAGCGCGAAGTGCTCTTTCGACGCCCGTGTCATCGAGGTCAGGAGAGCTTCGGGCGAGAGGAACCTGACCCCGCCGAAGACCGCCGCCTTACCGGCGACACGCCGCCCCGCGGGCAAGGTGGAGAAGCACGTCCCGTCCCGCGTCCCGAGCCCGTTTCTCACGGCCGTGCAGCCGCTGAGGCCGAGCGAGAAGCAGGCCACCGCCACGATCGACACCCCCAACGAGACCGTGAAACGTCTCACAGCGGCCGAGCCGCCCTTGCGCGGTCCCGCTTTCGGTCCGCCAACACGATCCCGAAATATGCCAGCCATCCGATAGGCAAGAAACCCCAGAAGCTCACTACTCGGTATAGCAGCACTGCGCCCACAGTCGATGCCTGCCCTCCACCGTAGGCGACGAGGGCGATCGTCATGCTCCCTTCGACTACCCCGAGGCCACCCGGGGTTATCGGGAGGTTGGAGGCGAGCTGCCCGGCGCCGTAGGCGAGGAGGAGGGCGTGGAAAGGGATGTGGGCGTTCACGGCGAGGAAGCCGCAGGCGAGGCAACCGCAGTCGAAGATCCAGTTGGCGAGGGACCAGATCACCGCCTTGAGAAAGTCCAGCCAGCCAAGCTCGACTCTGCCGAGGCGCGACATAGCCCCGGCGAAGACCTCGGCCTCGTGACGCCGGGGGCGACCGGTGAGGCGCCGGCTGAGGCGGAGGAGGGTGAGTCCGAAGCGCGAGAGGGCGCGGCGTTGCCAGAGCACGGCGGCGGCCAGGGCAGCGACGACGAGCACGCCGGCAGTGATGCCGATGAGGTCGTACTCCGCCCCCTCGTGGAGCGCCAGGCAAAGCCCTGCACCGGCTACGAGGGCAAGCCCGAGGGCCGAGCTGACGAGCGTCGCGATCAACGTCCAACCGGCTATTCCCTCGTCGGCTCCGTGACGGCGGTACTGACGGTAGGCAAAGACGCTGGCGACGGCGGGACCAGCCGGGATGGATGACGCGATCGACCCTGCCGCCACCGTCATCGAGAGGAGCCGGCCTGGGGGGACGTGCACTTGGCCCGATCTGAGCAGCTGCCCCTGCATAGCGGCGAACGAGGCGACCGACACCGCCTCCGAGGCGATGGCGACACCGAGCCAGAAGAAGTTGAGGTGTCCGAGCTCCCGGGAGGCGTCCGAGAGCTCGCTTCGCTGTCCCGCGAGCGCCCAGAGCGCAAGTGCGCCGAGGGCGACGCCCACGACGAAGCGCAGGAGTGACGCGTGACGCTTCAGCCAGGCCACCGGAACCGGGCGCCCTTCATCCGTGGCCTCCTCAAGTCAGGCGTTGGACGAGCCTATGGCAGCGGTCCGGTCCCCCGTCCTCGCAGGAAGGGGACCCTTCCGACAGGAGACGGCCTTGGCCCCACAGTCGCGGCCGTGGCAGTTGTCGTCGAAGTGGTGGTGGTGCTCGAAGGCACGGTCGTCGTCGTGGTCGTGGTGCTGGTGGTCGTCGTGGTCGTGGTCGTCGTGCTGGTGGTCGTCGTGGTCGAGCTCGTCGTTGTCGTCGTCGGTGACGGGCTCTCGAAGCGGAACCAGTCGGAGTCGAGGCCGAACTGGGACTGGAACTGCTCACCGCTCTCGCTCACGGAGCCCTTCGTGCCGGTGACGGTGACGGTGAGCGCGCGACCGTGCCAGGCACCGAGGCCGTTTCTTGCCGTGACGGCGAGCCTCTCGAGAATGCCGACAGAGGGGAAGGTCGTCTCGAGCTTCCTCACCTTGATCGTCACCGTCCAGGAGTGCTCTTCGTTGCACGTCCAGGGGCCGTCCGAAAGGCAGACCGAGTCCCCCTCGTCGACGACGGCGGGGAAGGCGCTTGCGGCGGTGTACCCGCCGGTCGAGGCGGAGTACTGCACCGGCGCCGGACCGCCGTCGAGCTCGAGGTACTTTCCCGCCGTGTCTGCGACGGCGGCCGAGGCGAGCGCCGACTCGTTCTCCACTCCCGGATAGCTCTGGCAGTAGGAGGTGTCACAGATGTCGGCGTAGCCGAACCAGCCGCCGCCCGCCTCGTAGGCGAGCAGGTAAGTCCGTGCCGCCACGGCCTGAGCTTCGAGGGCCTGGAAGCCCCATTGCTCCCC
>JASHRK010000401.1 GCA_030037405.1 Acidimicrobiales bacterium
TCCGGCCGCCCAGGCCGCCACCATCGCGGCGGTCCGCCACTATCTCGGCGCGGAGACAGGAACGTCACCGTTTCTCGGGCTGCCTGCGACGAGGTCTCCCGGTTCGTGGCCCGGGCAGTCGAGCTTCAACCAGATCATCGCCCTCTTCCTGGTCGTCACGGTGATGGCCGTGCTCTTCGCCCTCTTCCTCATCGCCAACACGATGAACACGATGGTCGTCGAACAGGGAAACGAGATCGCCGTCCTGAAGACCCTCGGTGGGACACCGAGGCAGATCGCGGGGGTCACCCTGCGGACGGCGGGGGCGCTCGGCGCCGCAGGAGGCGTTGTGGGCACGGCCCTTGGCATCGGTGTCGGCTATCTGCTGACGCATCACCTGGCCCAGCAGATCTTCGACGTCGAGGCTGGATTCTCCGTCTCGGTCCCGGTAGTCGTCGCCAGCCTCGTGGCCGGTCCCCTGCTGGCCGTGCTCACCACGCTCCCCGGGTTGGGTCGGGCTCTCCGCCGCCCGGTCGCCGAGGTGCTCGACGAGCGAGTCGCTATCGACTACGGGACGAGCCGGCTCGACCGAGCCCTCGCCCGGACGCGCCTCTTCTCGGGCACGGCGCGCATGGGGATGCGCAACCTTCTCCGGCGCAAACGCCGCACAGCGGCCACGATCGCCCAGATCGCCGTGGCCGTCGCCCTTTCTCTCGCGCTCTTCGGGGTGGGGCGGACCGTGGCGACCGCCACCCTCGCGGTACACGCTGCCGAGCGTTTCCAGATCGAGGTCGACGCCGACGGCGGTGCTCCGGAGCTCGACGCCCGCGCCCTTCGCATCGTCGCCGCCACGCCCGGTGTCACTCGGGTCGAGCCCCTCGTCGAGAACGAGGTCGAGTTGCGGGGCCAGCAGTACATGGCCTACGGGCTCGGCCCGAGCACCCTGTACCGCTACCAGCTCAGTGCGGGGCGATGGTTCACGGCCGCCGAGACGGCCCAGTCGCCCACCGTTGCAGTCCTCGGGCCGGCGGTCGCCAACGCGACGCGCGCCCGTGTGGGGGAGCGGCTGGTCGTTGTCACCCCCACGGGCCCGAGGCGGGTGGAGGTGGTCGGGATCGACAGCGTGATCCTGAACGACGGCGCCAGCGTCTTCTTCCCGCTGTCACAGCTACAACACCTCACCAACTCGGCCGGTGCCGTCAACGCCCTCTGGCTCACGACCCGCTTTACCGGTCACCACTTCGTCGACGAGGTGGCGGCCTCGGTGCAGAGGCGTCTCGGAAGGGTCGGGTACCCGGTTGCGATCGAGAAGAGCTATCTCGAGACGGCCCAGAATGCGAGCGCCAACAACTCCATTGTCGTGCTCCTCGAGGCGCTCGGGCTGATCGTCGTGGGTATTGCGCTCATCGGGCTCGTGAGCACTTTGACGCTCGCCGTCATGGAGCGCACCCGCGAGGTGGGGATCCTCCGCTGCCTCGGAGCAGACGGTCGCCAGATCCGTCGCCTCTTCAACGGGGAGACGCTCGTCATGGTGCTCGGCGGTTGGGTCCTCGGTTCGGCTCTCGGCTACCTCCTCTTCGCCGGGCTGGTGGCGTTCGTCGAGAACGATTTCGGCTTCAGGGTGGTCGCGGTCTTCCCGCTCCTGAGCCTGCCCGTCGCCCTCGCGGTTGTCGTCTCGGTCACCCTGCTCGTCGTGCGCCCAGTCCTACGCAGGGCAGTGAGCATCGAACCCGGGCGGGCCCTGCGATACGAGTAGCTGTGGCTGCCCACCGTCAGGCGGACGAGCCCTTCAAGTCCACGAGCTGACCGACCAGCACTTCTTCTCGCTGATCACGCTCGTTCCGAGCAGAGTCCACGGCTTCTCGTACCGAGGCGAAAGGGCAGTGTTCTTGGTGACCCAGCCGGATCGCATCTGGGGTTGGGAGGACGGTGAGCGCCCCCGATACGCAACCGCTGAGCGCGCCCTCGTCGACGTCATCAGCAACGCCCGTTACGGCGTGTCGGTCTCGCAGGCGCTGTCCGCGCTGTCGTTGGCTGTTGGGCGCGACTCGAGATACTTGGACCGGCTGCGCGACGGCGTGGAGCGCTACGGCGAGCAGGCAACGGCTAGACGGGTGGGGCTGCTCGTCGATCGGCTCTTCGGCGCGGACGCTGCCTCACCGTTCCTGGAGCTCATCGGGACTCGGCGGGCGCCGGTGCTGCTACGTCCGACCGGAGCGGCCCATGGCCCGCTCGATGCGAAGTGGGGAGTCACCGTGAACGTCGACATCGTCCCCGAACGGTTGGGCGCATGAGCGGCACAGGCGGACCGAAGCGTCTGTGGGGCAGCGCCTACCAGCTCTCCGACCTCTTGGACATGATGCCTGGCAGCCCAGACTTCGCCGTCCGGGACTTCGCACTTCTGACCATCGCCGGGCAGCTGTCGGCCACGTTCCCCTCGAACGGCACCTGAAGGACATCGGCGCCGACTACGACGACGTGGTCCCACCCGTCGGTTGAGCAGACCTCGCCGCTGCGGCTCCTACGTCAAGCAAGCCGGCGATGGCGAAGCGTCCATCACTGTTGCCTAGTCTCTGCTCAGTCTGTCGCCGGGAGCGAGGGTCGGCACCTCGCCTGGTAGCGCAGTCTCGGGGTACTTGAGCCCCGACCCCGTGTTGAGGAGGACGACCTGCTCGTCCCCGGCCAGCCAACCGCTCGCGCGTAGCCGCCGTACTGCCGAGACACAGGCGGCCCCCTCGGGACATACGAAGAGGCCCTCGAGGCGCGCGCAGATCTGCTGGTCGCGAAGGAGCTCGGCGTCGTCGACGGCCACCGCCGTGCCGGAGCTGGCGTAAAGGGCATCCAGCACCAGGAAGTCGCCGAGCGCCTTCGGGACGTTGATGCCGAAGGCGACGGTGCGGGGGTTCTCCCACGCCTGGCTCTCGTGGTCGCCCGCCTCGAAAGCGCGGACGATCGGGGCGCACCCGGTCGACTGCACCGACACGAGGCGGGGGAGCGCACCCTCGACCATCTCGAGCCTCGCCAGCTCCTCGAACGCCTTGTGCAGACCGATCAGGCCGACTCCGCCACCCGTCGGGTAGACCACCACGTCGGGCAGCTTCCATCCGAGCTGCTCGGCGAGCTCGTAGCCCATCGTCTTCTTGCCCTCGATCCGGTAGGGCTCCTTCAGCGTCGAGGCGTCGTAGAGGTCAGAGCCGACTGCAGCGGCGACGATGCGGCCGGCGTCGCCGATGTGCCCGCGCACGAGGCTGAGGTGCGCGCCCGCCGCGGCGCACTCCGCCCGCGTGATGGCGGGAGCGTCGAGGGGCATGACGATGTGGCTCCGTATGCCGGCGCGGGCGGCATAGAGGGCCCAGGCGGCACCGGCGTTTCCGTTCGTGGGCATCGCCAGCTCCCGCACCCCGAGCTCGAGGGCGCGGGAGACGCCGACGGCCGCCCCCCGCGCCTTGAAGGTCCCGGTCGGGAGGAGGCCTTCGTCCTTCATCATGAGCCGGGGCACCCCCAGCTCGGCGCCGAGGCGGCGCAAAGGAAGAAACGGCGTCATGCCTTCACCGAGCGTCACGACCGCAGCCTCGTCCCGGACCGGGAGGACCTCGTGGTAGCGCCAGAGCGACGGTGGACGGCCCGAGAGCGCCTTTGCCGTCATCGTCTCGGCGGCCTCCCCGAGGTCGTAA
>JASHRK010000402.1 GCA_030037405.1 Acidimicrobiales bacterium
GACGCCGAGCACTTCTTCGACGGCTACATGCGCGAGCCGGAGTTCGCCCTCTCGGTCATCACGGCGGCAGAGGAGGCGGGGGCGGAGACCTTGGTGCTCTGCGACACGAATGGCGGCATGTTGCCAGATGCCGTCGAGAGCGTCGTCGCCGCCGTGCGCGCCCGTACCTCGGCCGAGCTCGGCGGCCACTTCCACAACGACACCGGTTGCGCCGTCGCCAACACGCTCGCGGCCGTCCGCCAGGGCGTCACCCAGGTGCAGGGCTGCGTGAACGGCTACGGCGAGCGTGCCGGCAACGCCGATCTCGGTGCCACCGTGGCCAACCTGAGCCTCAAGATGGGCGTCCGCACCATCCCGGCCGACCGGCTGGAGCGGCTCACGCCGGTCGCTCACCACATAGCCGAGATCGTGAACTTGACGCTCGACCCGCAACGGCCCTACATCGGGACTGCGGCCTTCACGCACAAGGCAGGTCTCCACACGAGCGCCCTCGCCCGGCGCTCGGACGCCTATGAGCACGTCCGGCCGGACCTCGTCGGCAACGGCACGCGGATCGTCGTGAGCGAGCTGGCAGGGCGCTCCACCTTGCAGATGAAGGCCGCCGAGCTCGGGCTCGAGCTCGACTCGCCCGCTCTCGCGAGGGTGCTCGACACCCTGAAGCGGCTCGAGCACGCCGGCTACCACTTCGAGGCGGCCGACGGCTCGCTCGAGCTGCTCATGCGGGCGGCGGCGGGCGCACCTCTCACGGGGCTCGGCGAGCTCTTTCGCATCGAGTCCTACCGTGTCATCACGGACTGGCGGGCGAGCGAAGCCGGGACCGGCACCGACGGCGAGCTCCGGCCGCTCGTCCACCCGTGGTCGTCGGCCGGAGAGCTGACGACCGAAGCGACGGTCAAGATCCACGTGGCGGACAAGCGGGTCGTGGCCACGGCCGAAGGAAACGGCCCCGTCAATGCCCTCGACGCCGCTCTCAGGCTCGCAGTTCAACCTGCCTTCGAGGCTCTGAGCGGGGTCCACCTGACCGACTACAGGGTCAGAGTCCTCTCGACGGAACGGGCGACCGGCGCCGTTACCCGCGTCCTTCTCGACACCGCCGACGCCGAAGGGACGTGGTCGACGATGGGCGTCTCGGAGAACATCATCGAGGCGTCCTGGCAGGCGCTCGTCGACTCGATCGTCATGGGGCTCATCCGGGCGGCGAGCGATACCATCGCCGAGGTGGCCACCGCGACGGGGACGATCTCATGACACACGCGAAGGTCGTCTCATGACACAGGCGAAGGTCGCCCCATGACACAGCCGAAGCTCGCCCCATGACCCAGCCGAAGTTTGCTCCCATCCTGCCGATGGACGAGGTGCGAGAAGCCTCGAAGCTGCCGCCGGCGGCTCCTTGGAGCATGCACCGCCCGGGAGACTTCCGGCCCGAGCCGGGGGCGCCGCACAGGAGCGGGCGAGGTTCGGCCGGGCCCGACCAGGGGTACGCGATGCTCCTTGCCGAGCGTTTCGGGTCCCGGATCGAGACCGCAGAGGGTGAGCACGCCGCCGACGTGCTGCAGGGCGGCGCAGCCATCGCCATGCGACGAGCCTCGATCTACGGCCGGGCACCCGTGGCGGCCGATCTCGAGGTGGCGTTCAACCTCTTCGGCTACCTCGGTGGAGCGAGCCAAGAGATGCTCGAGGCGCGAAAGGAGCTGTTCCTCGGCCTCTCGCACGACTACTGGCGGCTGCGCTCGCTCGTGGACCTCGTTCCCGAGACGACGCTGCGCCTCACGCCAGAGGAGGTGCGGGAGCGGCTGGAGGAGGAGCCGTCGTCGTTTCGTGCCCTGGCGGGGCTCGACGGCGGGGGCTCGTGACGGCCTTCCAGCTCACCGAGGACCAAAGGGCTTTTCGTGAGGCGCTGCGGCGCATGGCAGACGAGAAGATCGCGCCTCGGGCCGCCGCCTACGACGAGAACGAGGAGTTCCCCTGGGAGAGCTTCAACGCCTGTGTCGACATGGAGCTTCCCTCCCTCGCGATGCCCACGGGCTACGGCGGGGCGGGCGCCGACCTCGTCACGCAGGCGGTGATGATCGAGGAGGTGGCGAGGGCGTGCGCCTCGACGTCGGTGACATTGCTCATCTCGAAGCTCGGCATGCTCCCGGTGATCAACTTCGGCTCCGAAGAGCTCAAGCGCACCTATCTTCCCCGCATCGCCTCCGGCGAGATCCAGGCGAGCTACTGCCTCTCGGAACCTGACGCCGGCTCCGACGTCGCCTCGATGACGGCCCGAGCCGTGCGCGACGGCGAGCACTACGTGCTCAACGGCACGAAGTGCTGGATCACGAACGCCGGCATCTCCGACACCTACACGGTGTTCGCCAAGACGGACCCGGAAGCCTCCCACCGGGGGATCTCCTGCTTCCTCGTCGAGAAGGACTGGGGCGTCAAGATCTCCAAGCTCGAGCACAAGATGGGCCTGAGGGCGAGCCCGACCGGCGAGGTCGTCCTCGAGGACGTAAGAGTCCCCGTCGAGAATCGCGTGGGCGAGGAAGGGCGGGGTTTCTACATCGCCATGCACACGCTCGACCGGAGCCGGCCGACGATCGGTGCCCAGGCTGTCGGGATCGCCCAGGGGGCGCTCGACTACGCCGTCTCGTACGTGAAGCGACGCCAGCAGTTCGGCAAGCCCATCGCCGAGTTCCAGGGCCTCCAGTTCATGCTGGCCGACATGGCGACGCGTACCGAGGCGGCGAGAGGGCTCGTCTACCAGGCCTGCGCAATGGCGGACGCCGGCGACCCTGACGGTCAGCTCGCCAAGGTGGGGGCGATGGCGAAGTGCTTCGCCTCGGACGTCGCCATGTCCGTCACGACCGACGCCGTCCAGCTTCTCGGTGGCTACGGCTACACCCGCGAGTTCCCGGTGGAGCGTTACATGCGGGACGCCAAGATCACCCAGATCTACGAGGGCACCAACCAGATCCAGCGAGTGGTGATCGCGAAGAGGATCCTCGGGTAGGCGCCGCGCGGTTCTTGGCACGCCGAAGCTCCTGGCCGCTACCTGCCGCCGGTTACGCCGGCACCCCCGTCGACGCGTGGTTACAAGGCCGGCCAGTGCTTGAGTCTCACGCTGGCGCGGGCAACAGCATCATCATCGTGAGGGGGTCGACCGGAGACGCTACGAATCCGTAGTGCTCGTAGAAGCTCTTTGCCTCTTCGTCCTTGGCATGGACGAGAAGGAGCCGCACCCCAACAGAAGCGGAAACCTCGATCGCTTTGAGCACGAAGTGCTTGAGAAGGGCGCCACCAAGTCCCCGGCCCCGATGTTTTTCGTCAACTCCCATCCTGGCAAGCAACAAAGCGGGCACCTGCTCGGGTTGCCCACGACCGATCGGTCTCGGTGCGGTGGAGCGGAGGACTGCTCCGGTGCACGACGCGTAGAAGGCCACCACATCGCGGGAACTGGACTCGGTGACGACCCAGGTTCTCGTCGTACCCGTTTGTTGGTTGCTCAGAGCTCGTCGCTTCAACCAGTCGTTCAGTGCGGCCTGTCCGCAATCGAACTCGGCGATGAGGTGATCAGGTTCCAACAGTTGTGGGCCGACGTAGGCCACTCTCAGCTCTCGAGCACGCTCGAATTCTCGAGCAGTTTCAACATCGGCAACGGCACCGAGACGGGGGAGGAAAGCGCAGCCTGCAGCTCGTGCCATGCAGGCTCGTCGACGACGAAGACTCGACGGTCTGCGAGGTCCGTCTGAGCAGCCTCGACAGCGTTCCGAAGGACGTATTCGCTGGCGGTCTCGCCGTGGGCGTCGGCAGCTGCTCGAAGCACCGTGTCTTGAGCTGGGGTGAGGCGGAGATTGAGCCGCTCGGTCTTCGTGGGCATGAACCTACTGTACACCGGAT
The DNA here is from genome assembly GCA_030037405.1 of Acidimicrobiales bacterium. Lineage (GTDB taxonomy): Bacteria > Actinomycetota > Acidimicrobiia > Acidimicrobiales > Bog-793 > JOPF099. The sequence goes on from JASHRK010000402.1 coordinate 3,883, forward strand.
GACGTACAGAAACACTGATGATCGCTCGGCGGCTGCTCGCCTAGCGCCGCCGGCGCCGGCGACCGTCGCTAGGGCCGGCAACCACCGCCGGCGCCGGCGACCTCCGCCGGGGGGCGTCTCTTGTGTGGACAACTGCGGTGCCCGCCGGTAGGTGATGCGGTAAGGGGATGGCGCAGGCTCTCGTTCGTGCCCGGCATGCCTGCTCGTGTCCTCGTAGCGACTTCCTCTCTTGCCGTCTGCCTCGCCGCCTGCTCGCAGGCGACGACGCCTGCTCCCCTCTCTGCTCCACCCGCGCCCTCCCCCACCTCGGCGGTGGCGACGGCACCGGTGGTGAGGCGCCCACGGGAAGCGATCGGCGAGCGCCGGATCGAGGCGGCCTGGACCG
>JASHRK010000403.1 GCA_030037405.1 Acidimicrobiales bacterium
ACCGCCTCGTTGTCCTCGAAGTCGACGCCGGCCGCGGCTGCGGCGAGCCAGAAGCGCTTGCCAGGGCTGTAGCGGTCTCGCTCGGCCATCCTGCGGCGGAAACGGCCCGTGATCTTTTCGAGGTGGGCGCACAGCTGCTCTGGGTCCTCGCTTGTGGGGTCAAGCAGGCCCTCATCGGCGAGGAAGGCGATGAAGGCCCTCGCCTCCGGTATGGCGTCGGCGAGCTCGTCGTCCTCGACGATCACTTTGGCGGGGAACAGCTCGAGCAAGATGGCGTCGAGGTCGTCTGCTCGCCAGCAGGTGAGGTGACCGTCGAGGTAGCCCCACTTGTAATGGATGAGCTCCTCGAAGCTGTCCGGGCCGAGCTCGCTGCCGACCTTCGTCGACCAGGCGGCAAAGGCGTCACGGAGGAAGCGTCGGCTCGCCCGATAGCGCGCCTCACTTCGCGGTCGGGGGTCGAAGCGCGCTCGGCCAAGCACAATCCCACATCATCGCAGCGCCGCAGCAGAGGTAGCGCGGCTCTCCTCTGAGCGGTCCCGGCTCGGAGATCCACCGCTGCTAGCAGCTGGTGTGCTGTGATGTCCTTCCCCCCTGGCTTCCGCTCGCGTCCGAACCACCTCGAAGGTGTCGAGGAGGCCCGACCAGCAAGGAGGGGCGGCCGCCGCCCTGCCCCGGGCCGGTAAAGGTTATCGACTGGATTCATGGGCCGATCGCGTCGGCATCTATAACCTTCTGTAAGGACATCCGTTACTTACCGATAGATGTCGTTACACTGAACCGTCGGTCGCAAGCAGGCAGCCGGGTAACCGAGTCCGGCGAGCCGATCCCGCACCCAGCTCAGGGCGGTTTGAATACGACGTCGTCTTCTCCACCGGTGTGTGCTATCACTCTTCGACGGTGATAGCATGCGAAGATGAAGCAGCTCCTTCTGCGGGTGCCTCACGATCTCCACCGCCGTCTAGCGGCGCGGGCAGGTCGAGTTGGGCGGAGCGTCAACGCGGTGGCCAACGAGATCCTCGACGCTGCGGTCGATGCCGACGAGGGAGATCGCCGTACGAGGTTGCGTGCACGAGCGGCAACGCTCGGTGTGCTCCGATCGGGGGGCGCCCCGGCCGTGGGAAGCTCCCGTCGGCGGAGGATCGTCGCGTCGACGAAGGGTATCGGGCCTGTCCTTGACCAGCTCTTGGCGAAAGAGCGGGAACGGGCGTGATCGCCTACGTCGATTCGTCGGTACTGGCACGTGCCTATCTCGCCGACGAGCCTGGACATGGACAGGCTGTAGCTTTGCTCGGCGATCCCGACATCGGGCTCATAACCGGCACGTGGACTCGGATCGAGGTGTCCGGCGCATTGGTGCGCGCGGCTCGGGCCGGGCGCGGTGATCAGACCGGGCTCTTGGACCTGCTCGATGGAGACCTGGGGGTGGATGGTCCGGTGACTGTTGTCGCCGCTGACCAACAAGACGTAGAGGATCGTGCTCTCCGCCTCGTTCGTGAGCATGCCATCCACGCCACGGACGCATGGCATCTCGCCGTGGCTGTCCTCACTCTGCCAGGTCTGGCCGAGCCGGGAGAGGACGTCGGTTTTGCCACGCTCGACGAAGCGCAGTCCACCGTGGCGACAAGTCTTGGACTACGGCCGGTGTGATCCCGGTGTGATCCCGGCGATGCCAGTCGGACTGCTCCGGACGAGCGGTTCTGGGTCCCGAGCGCACCCGGCAGCCGGGTGCATCTGCAGCCTCCGGGTAGGCCTCGGGTAGGCCCCACCTCTCGCGGCTGATCTCGCCATCTCGCTCGACCCCCCACCAGCGCGGATCACGTGTGGGAAAACGGCGCGTACGCCCAGCTCAGGGTACGACTGGTCGAACGGCACAGCATGTGACAGTGTGGTTACGTTGCCTTCCACCGAGGGTCGGTCGCGACATCGGCAGGAGGGTCCAGCGGAAGGGGGAACAAATGGGGAAGAGACGGAATGCCGTCATGTCTATCTCGGTCCTTGCGGCAGCCATGCTTGCGCTTGCAGCTTGCGGTTCGAGCCCGAGCGCAACAAAGCGGGTGGCGATCGCGGCCGTCGTCGAGAAGAACCACGTGCCGCCGGCTACGCACAGCAAGCCGGTGTACGGCGGCACCCTGAAGATCGTGGGGTCCGGAGACGTCGACCACCTGGACACCTGTTGCGCTTATTACACAACGACCTACGAGCTGCTTCGGGCGGTGAGCCGCCAGCTCGTCTCGTACGCCACGACGACCTCAACGCCGATCAACACCAAGGTCGTGCCGGATATGGCGACCTACTCAATCAGCAAGAACGGTCTCGTCTACACCTTCAACATCAAGAAGGGAGTCGACTGGGACACCCCATCTGGACCACTCCAGGTGACCTCGGAGGACGAGGTGCTCGGGTTGAAGCGACTGTGCAACCCGGTCGAAGGTGCTCCGCCGCTCGACTACTGGGAAGACAACATCTCCGGGATGACGTCGTTCTGCACCGGCTTCGCGAAGGTCAAGCTGCCGTCCAGCCAGAGCGCCGAGGTGAAGGTGCTGAAGGACTACATCCTCGACCACCAGATCAGCGGGCTCTCGACGCCGAACGACTTGACCATCAAGATCACGCTGATACACCCTGCGAGCAGTTTCCTCAACATCATGGCGATGCCGATGAGCTCACCGGTGCCCCCTTCGATTCTCAACTACATTCCCGCGTCGATCCAGGAGGAAGAGCACTTCATCTCCGACGGTCCCTACACGATCACGCACTACACGCCGAACGTCGGCTTCACG
>JASHRK010000404.1 GCA_030037405.1 Acidimicrobiales bacterium
CAAGGGCCGTGCCCTCGGCCTCGAACCGGCGCACCTCCCCGACGCCGAGATCTCCCTCGGCGCAAAGCCTGACCCGGCTCATGTGGCGGCGTCCGACCCGGTGATGGCGTGCACGCGGCCCCGGATCGAGGCGACGACGTGATCGCGCACGGGCCGGTCGACCCTCTCGAGAAGCTCCTCGAAGTAACCGAGGAGTATCAACCTCTCGGCCGCCTCCCGTGGGACGCCCCGCGACTGGAGGTAGAAACGCTGCTCGGGATCGATCGGGCCGACGGCGGAGGCATGGCTGCAGCGGACGTCGTTCTCCTGGATGTCGAGGTTGGGCACCGAGTCGGCATGGGCCCCGTCGGAGAGCACGAGGTTCCTGTTCGTCTGGAAGGCGTTTGCGCCTCGCGCTCCGTGGCGCATGCGGATGAGCCCGCTGTAGACCGAGCGCGCCGAACCTCCGACCGCTCCCTTGAAGACGAGATCGCTCGTCGTACGCGCGGCGGCGTGCTCCTGCAGGGTGCGGAAGTCGTGGACCTGGTGGTCGTCGCCGAGGTACACCGCCAGCAGCTCGGCCGACCCCCCCTGCCCCGCGAGGCGCGAGTCCATACGGGCGCGGGCGTACTCGGCGCCGAGCGATGCCGTGAAGCACTTGAGGGTCGCGTCACGCCCTGCCGCAGCAAAGCTCCGTCCGAGCTGCCAGGTCCGCGGCCCGAGCTGCTGCACCGCCGAGTAGGAGAGCCTCGCTCCGTCTCCGAGCGAGAGCTCGACCACCGGCATGGCGAGGACAGGACCATCGCCCGACACGAAGAGCTCGACGACGCTCACCGACGCGCCGTCGCCGACCGAGACGACGGTGCGCGGGAAGGCGGCCACGTTCTCCCTCTCACCGGCCGTGGCGATCAGGTTCACGATCACGACTGGGTGCTTGATCTCGACCCCTCGGGGAACGCTGAGCACGGTGCCGTCCCTGACGAACGCAGCGGCAAGGTCGTCGAGGGCGTCGGTGGCGTCACCCTCCTCGAACTGGCAGGCGATCGCCCCCCAGAGCTCGGGTGCGGCCCCCTGGCCCGAGGCCGCCTTGAGCCTGGCTCCGCCCCGCTCCCCCTCGTCGCCGAGGTGCGCCTGCACGACCGTCCCGTTCTCGGTGACGGCGAAGCCCGATCGATCTCCTATCCGGTCTACGAGAGCCTGGGCCGGTGGTGGCAGCGTCGGCATCGATCCGGCGTGGCGGGAAGCGGGCGCCGGTACGAAGGCGGTGAGATCGAGGTCGCCCACGCGGCCGTAACGCCAGATCTCCTCCTCGCCGGTGGGAAGGGAGGCCGCCGCGAGGCGCGAGGCTGCCTCCTCGCGGCGGGCCTTCAACCAGGGCGGCCCGTCGAGGGCGCGCGCGGCGTCGGGGGAAAGGTCGACCTGTCTCATCTCGGCCGGGCTCAAGCGCTATCTCAACCTCGGCGCCGGCGGAACCAGCCGCCCTTGGTGCGAGCGCTCTTGCGCTCCTCTCGGGCCTCCCGCTTGCGCGCCTCCGCCAGCGCCGAAGGCACGGCGGCATCGACGACGGTCTCAGCGGCCTGCAGGAGCGCCGAGATGTCCTCCGCCGGCTCCTCGGGCTCCTCCTCGATCGCCGGCTCCACGAGTTCGCCGTGCTGCCAGGTGGCATCGGCCAGCCGCCGGGAGTACTGCGGGCAGTTGTCGGGGCAGCGCCAGGGCGCCTCCGGCGCCAGGTCGAGGACGCAGAACCTTGCCACCTCGCCGGACGCGTACGTCCTCGACTGGAAGTGCTTGCAGTCCTCTCGCATTGGCATTGGGCGGCTCCTCAGCCGACCGAGCCGTCCATCTGCAATTCGATGAGTCGGCTCCATTCCACCGCGTACTCCATGGGCAGGGTGCGCGTGACGGGCTCGATGAAGCCGTTCACGATCATTCCCATGGCCTGGTTCTCAGACAGGCCCCTGCTCATCAAATAGAAGAGCTGGTCGTCGCCGACCTTCGAGACCGTCGCCTCGTGGCCGATCTGCGAGTCGCGCTCTTCCACCTCGATGTAGGGCTTCGTCTCCGATACGGACCGCTCGTCGAGGATGAGAGCGTCGCAGCGGACGAACGCCTTCGATCTCCTGGCGCCTTCGTCGACGTGCACCTTGCCCCGGTAAGTGGCGTTGCCGCCGTCCTTCGAGATCGACTTCGACACGATCGTGGAGGTCGTCTCCGGGGCGCAGTGGAACATCTTCGCCCCGGTGTCCTGCCGCTGGCCGGCGCCCGCGTAGGCCACCGAGAGGACCTCACCCGACGCCTTCGGTCCCATCAGGTAGACGGAGGGGTACTTCATCGTGAGGCGCGAGCCGATGTTGCCGTCGATCCATTCGACGTGAGCCTCCGCCTCGGCCCGCGCTCGCTTGGTCACGAGGTTGTAGACGTTGCTCGACCAGTTCTGGATCGTCGTGTACGTGATCCTGGCGCCGGGAAGCGCCACGAGCTCGACGACGGCAGAGTGAAGCGAGTCCGAGGAGTAGACGGGAGCGGAGCAGCCTTCGACGTAGTGGACCTGTGCCCCCTCGTCGGCGATGATGAGCGTCCGCTCGAACTGGCCCATGTTCTCCGCGTTGATCCGGAAGTAGGCCTGCAGCGGCATCTCCACCTTCACGCCGGGGGGCACGTAAATGAAGGAGCCCCCGGACCACACGGCCGAGTCGAGGGCGGCGAACTTGTTGTCGTTCGGAGGGATCACCTTGCCGAACCACTTGCGCACGATGTCGGCGTGCTCGCGCACAGCCGTGTCCATGTCGCTGAAGAGCACGCCTTGGCGCTCGAGGTCCTCCCGGTTGCGGTGGTAGACGACCTCGCTCTCGTACTGGGCGGTGACCCCGGCGAGGTACTTGCGCTCGGCCTCGGGGATCCCGAGCTTCTCGTAGGTGTTCTTGACCGACTCGGGCAGCTCCTCCCAGGCGTCCACCTGGGCGTCGATCGGCTTTATGTAGTAGTAGATGTCCTGGAAGTCGAGCTCGGGCATCTTCGTCGCGAACCACGGCACCATCGGCTTGCGGAAGAAGCGCGCGAGGGCGCTCAACCTGAACTTGAGCATCCACTCCGGCTCGCGTTTGATGGCGGACATCTCGCGGACGATCTCCTCGGACAGCCCCTTGCGCGGCTTGAAGACATAGTCCTCCTCGTCGCTCCAGCCCAGCTGGTACCGCCCGAGATCGAGCTCCGTCGTGGCCATCAGGCGATCGTCCCCTTCGATCCGAGAGAGGTTTGCACTACGTAGATAGTAACAACTCACCCGGCTGCTGCGTCCACGGATCGCCCCTCTCCGAGCCCGAATCGTGACAAGCTGCCGAGGTGACGACAGGGGACTGCCTCGACCCCGGCGGTCGCTCTGCCAACCTCGGCGCCGACCTGGAGCCTCCGGTAGCAGAGAAGCGACCGCACGCCATCGTCGCCCACGGAGACGAGCGACGAGACGACTGGTACTGGCTGAGAGACCGGGACGACCCTCAAGTCCGGGCTCTCCTCGAAGCCGAGAACGCCTACACCAGGCAGGCGACGGCGCACCTCGAGCCCCTCGCCCACCAGATCTACGACGAGATCCTCGCCTCGACGGAGCTGACGAGCGTCACTTACCCGAGCCCGAAGGGCGAGTGGGCCTACTACATGCGCACCGTCGAGAGCCTCCAGCTCCCGATCTGGTGTCGCAGGCCGCGCTCCTCCCCACCCCCCACGGCCGACCCGTCGGTGCACGACCCCCAAGAGACGGTCCTCATCGACGAGAACGCCCTCGCCGCCGGTCACGACTACCTCGAGGTGGGCGAGCAGGCCCTCAGCCCGGACCAGAGGCTCGTCGCCTACTCCGCCGACACCTCCGGCTCGGAGCTGATGACGATCCGCCTGCGCGACCTCGCGAGCGGCGACGACCTGCCCGACGTCATCGAGAACGCCTCCTACGGGCTCGCATTCGCGGCGGGGAACGAGACGCTCTTCTACACCCGCCCCGACGAGGCGATGCGGCCGTACCAGGTCTGGCGGCACCGTCTCGGCACGCCGGCGAGCGAGGACGCGAAGGTCTTGGAGGAGAAGGACGAACGTTTCTTCGTCACCGTGGGAAAGACGAAGGACGGTGCGTTCGTCACCGTCGGCATCGAGAGCAACATCACGAGCGAGTGGCTCCTCATCCCTGCGGCAAGCCCCGAGGCGGAGCCTGTCGTCGTGGTCCCCCGCCGCCATGGCGTCCTCTACTCGATCGAGCACCACGACGGCGAGCTTCTCATCCTCTCGAACGAGGAAGCCGAGAGCTTCGCCCTTTTCCGCACACCGCTCGCACCGGGCGAGGCGGCGGGGCCGGGCTGGGAGGTGCTCCTCCCTGCACGCGAGGACGTCATCCTCACAGGCCTCGACGTCGTCTCCGGGCACGCCCTCGTGACAACACGCGGCCACGCCTCGACCGCCATCTCGGTCCTCCCCCTCGACGGCGGTCCCGGGAAAGGCAGGGGGCCCCTCGTCCTGCAAGCCCCACCGGCGGGGACGATCTCGCTCGGCGACAACCTCGACTTCGAGACCTCCTCTGTTCGTTACACCACGACCTCGCTCATCCATCCCAAGACGCTCTACGAGCTCGACCTGGCGACCGGCCAGGAGACCGAGCTCTGGCGCCAGCCGGTCCCCGGCGGCTACGACGCCGCCGACTATCGCACGGCGCAGAGGTGGGCAACCTCCGGCGACGGCGCCAAGGTGGCCGTGACCATCTCCTGGCGAGCCGACCGAAAGGACGGCCCCGGACCGATGGTGCTCTACGGCTACGGGGCGTACGGGATCAGCTCGGACCCGGCCTTCCGCACCGATCGGCCGGCGAGACCCCTTCTCGACCGCGGCGTCGCCTTCGCCCTCGCCCACGTCCGGGGCGGTCAGGAGCTGGGTAGACGTTGGTACCTCGACGGGAAGCTCGCAGCCAAGCACCACAGCTTCGAAGACTTTCTCGCCGTCGCCCGACACCTGTGCACGGAGGGCTGGACGACCCCTGAGCAGCTCTGCATCCAGGGTGCGAGCGCCGGTGGCCTCCTGGTCGGGGCGACGGTCAACCTCGACCCTTCAGCCTTCGGCGCCGTCGTGGCAGACGTCCCTTTCGTCGACTGCCTCACGACGATGCTCGACACCACCCTTCCCCTCACCACGCACGAGTGGGAGGAGTGGGGCGACCCTGCCTCGGACGAGGAGGCCTACCGCTGCATCAAGGCGTACGCCCCCTACGACAACGTCGGACGAGCGCGCTACCCGCGGATGTTCGTGACGAGCGCTCTGAACGACATGAGGGTCGGCTACTTCGAGGCGGCGAAGTGGGTCCAGAAGCTGCGGGCGGCCCATCCCGACAACCGGGACAGAGTCCTTCTCAAGGTCGAGATATCGGCCGGGCACTTCGGCCCCTCGGGACGCTACGACGCCTGGCGCCGAAGGGCTCTCGCCTCCGCCTTCGTGCTCGACGCCCTCGGCGTGGGCGTCGCTCTCGCGAGCTGACCTCCTCGGCTCGCCGACCCTCAGGACTGCGGGGCGAAGGTCACGTCGTAAGGCTGGGGGTAGGGCGGGAGGCGTGCCGCCAGACCGTTCACGGTCATGGAGAGGTACTTGGGCGCCCCCACGCGCACGATGACAGCCCCTGAGGCGCTGTAGGTGGTGCTCTGCCCGGGGTCGAGGGTCTCCTGCATCACGTAGGGCCCTCCGCTCGTCAGCTGAACGCCGATCCAGCAAGCTGATCCGGTCGCCGAGAAGTCGAGCGTGTACGAGCCGGTCGGCTCCACGAACGCCACGACGGTGGGAGAGGTGGACACCGGCGAGATCGAGTTCGGAGCTGTGGTGGTGGTCGAGCGGGACGGAGATCTCCTGTGGTGCCGATGGGCCACGGTGTTCGTCGTCACGGGGTGGTGGCCGTGCCCGTTGGCGGTGCTCGTGGGCGAGGCGGCGAGATGAAGCCCAGCGATGACGGCGGCCGCTATGAGCACGAGCGCCGCTCCCGCCGCCAGCGCACGGCTCCAGGAGATGGCGAGCCTCGGGCCACTGCCGTCGACGTCTCCCCGCCGCCGGCCGGCGCCGGCTGCGCCCGTTGGGCGGCTGGTGCCGGACGGGCGCCGTGGCCGCCTGGCACTGGCTGCACGCCGTGGGCCGCTGGCACTGGCTGCACGCCGTGGGCGGCTGGCGCCGGGTGCACGCCGCGGGCTCCAGCGCTCGTACACGACGCTGTCGTCCTCGAAACGGAACGTCCGGCGGATCGCCTCGGTCGGCTCCGGCTCGTCGGCGGGGGCCTCGCCCCCCTCCTCGGCTCTCTCCGGAGGGGTCGTTCTCTGAAGGTCTCCCCTGGCACGCCTTGACGCACTGCTGCGTCTCGACACGTCGCCGAGGACCTCGAGAGCGTGCTCGTAGCTCTCCATCGAACGTCGCTCGGAGCGGCTGAGACCCACTTTCGCCCATACCGAGACGGCACAGACGACCACGACCAGTCCGAGCACGATTAGCACGATCACTTGGGGCCTACCTGCGAGTCGCTTCCACCATGGGACGGCTGAGCGGCACACATCTATTCAAGCGGCTCGGAGCGACCATATCCGCGCGGGCGCGCGGGCGCTCTGGTGTCACAATGGGCTTGACTGATGTCGTGTCTGATGTCATAGTGACATCATGAAGCTGTCACCCATCGTCGAGGGCATCAGCGAGGACCTCCGCAGAGCGGGCGCCCTCGGCGGGGAGGAAGCGAGCCGGGTGGCCGAGATCCTCGTGGCGAGCGTCGAGCCTTCGATAAGCCTCCGCCTCCTCGACGCCCTGCAAACTGCCGCCCACGAGCTCGCCGAGTCGGCGCCCGGGACGCAGGTCGACGTCCGGCTGGAGGGCCGTGACCCGGTGCTCTCGTTGACCCTCGCAGGGAACGTCCCTGCTGGAGGGGGAGACGTGGCAGGACAGCTGGGGAGCTACATCGACGGCGAGCTCTCCCGGCTAACGCTGCGACTCCCCGAAGGTCTCAAGTCGCAGATCGAAGAGATCGCCATGCACGCCGGCGCCTCGCTCAACTCCTGGATCGTCATGTCGCTCGCCCGCTCGCTCGACCGCCCGATCGGCCCGCAGCCGGGGCGGCGGATGCCGAGACGGATCACCGGTTACGTCCAGGGCTGATCATGAACGCCTCGCAGCCGCAAGCCGCCCCCTGTTGAAAGGATCACCCATGCAATGGTCATTCGTCGCAGCCGGACCAGTGAAGGCCGACCTCGAGGTCCCGGCCGGGACCATAGAGGTGAGACCTGCCAGCGGCAACATCGTCGAGGTCGGCCTCGAGCCGCTGCACGGCGGCTACGGCCGGGCGGAACGACTGATCGAAGAGTCCGAGGTGAGCTTCGCGAACGACTCGCTCCGGGTGCACGTCCCCGCCGCCACGTTCAGGAACGTCGCCCTCCACTGCAACGTCGCCGTCCCCGCGGGCTCCGCCGTCAAGGCGACCTCTGCCTCGGCCGACGTGCAGTGCCTCGCCGCCGTCGCCTCGGTCACAGTCAAGACGGCGAGCGGCGACGTGAGCTGTGACGTGGTCGAAGGAGACGTCTCTGTCACCACGGCGAGCGGCGACGTCGCCTGCAACCGGGTCGCCGGCGTGCTCCGTGTGAAGGGCGCCAGCGCGGACGTATCCGTGAGAGAGGTCGTAGGCGAGGTCGACATAGCCCTCGCAAGTGGAGACGTGGAGATAGGAGACGCCGGCAGCTCCGTGAAGCTCAACACAGCTTCGGGCGACCTCAGGCTACGGCGCATCCACGACGGCAAGGTCAACGTGAAGAGCGCCTCTGGAGACGTGCTGATCGGCGTCGCGCCAGGTGTGGGCGCTCACCTCGACGTCACGAGCATGACCGGCGAGGTCACGTGCACGCTCCCCTTCTCCGAGGAGTCCCTTGCGTCGGCCGACGTCGGGATCCGGTGCGTCACGATGAGCGGAGACGTCAAGATCGAGGCAGCGGTCCTCTGACCCGGCGAGCGAGTCCTGTCAAGTCCACGATGACTCGTAGGGGCGCCGGCGTCCGGGCAGGGCGTCCCGTTTCCAGACGAGGACCTTGCGCTTGAAGTAGCAGACCTCCTCGCCTCGCTGGTTGTAACCCTTCGTCTCTACCGTCACGACACCGCGATCGGGCTTCGACCTCGACTCGGCGACGTCGAGGACACGGGTCTCGGCGTAGATCGTGTCGCCGTGGTACGTCGGCTTGAGATGCCTGAGGGTCTCGACCTCGAGGTTGGCGATGGCGGCGCCCGAGACGTCCGGCACGCTCATGCCGAGGACGACCGAGTAGACGAGATTGCCGACGACGACGTTTCTCCCGTAGGGCGTGTCCCGCTCTGCAAACCAGGCGTCCGTGTGCAGGGGGTGATGGTTCATCGTGATCATGCAGAAGAGATGGTCGTCGTACTCGGTGATGGTCTTTCCCGGCCAGTGTCTGAGCACGTCGCCTGCGGCGAAGTCCTCGAGGCAACGGCCGAAGGGACGCTCGTGAGCCGCCAACCTCAACCCTCCTCGGAGAGCTCGCCAGCCGGTCGCGTCGTGAAGGAGAGGACCCAGTCCGGGTGCGTCTCGCCGTCGATGGAAAGGCGCCAGGTATAGCGGCTGCCGGGCGGGAGGGGGAGAGGGCTGAAGTTGACTGCGAGAGCGACGTCGATGGGGCTGCCCTCTGCGATGGTCCGCGGCTGGCCGACCTCGAAGTCGCCCCTCACCTCCATGGGCTTCGGCCCCTCTGGCGTCTCCACGAGGACCGGTTGGCCGTCCTCGTCCACGAGGAACAGCTCCCAGTGGTGGGGCGAGCCCGCCTCGGTCCAGTCGACGTCGACCTTGAGGGCCACCGCCGACGGCATGGGATCGGGACCGACCAGGCTCCAGCCGCCGCCGAGGATGTAGAGCTTGCCGTCGGAGACCTGCGCAGCGTCGCAAAGCAGCATTGTCACTCTCACGGCCGACAACCTATCTGCTGCCGGCAAGGGGGCAACTACGGTGGCGCCGTGGTCTCCCTCGGCTTGAGAAACGACGTCTACCGCCGCCCCCTCGCCACCGCCCTCGAACGTCTCCGCCTCGACAAGGGCTGGCGCTGCGTGGACGTCGGCGCCGGTGCTGGGGACGTCTCGGTGGCGCTCGCCGAGCTCGTGGGGCGCGAGGGCAGGATCTACGCAATCGACTCAGACCCGCGCGCCCGGGACGAGACGGCGAGGGCGGCAGCCGCTGCGGGGGAGGCGCAGGTGATCGCCCTCACGCAGGCGGCAGAGGACCTCGTGCTGCCGGAGCCGGTCGAGCTCGCATACTGCCGCTTCCTTCTCATGCACGTCACCGATCCGATGCGCGTCCTGAGGAGGATGGCGGCCGTCCTTGTCCCTGGCGGGTACGTGGTGGCGCAGGAGCCGGTCACCTCGGCAGGGAGGGTTGGCGGGGCACCGCTGTCCATGCCGGCAGCCCGCCATGCCGACATAGGCGCCAGGCTGCCGGCGCTCGTGCGGGAGGCCGGGCTCCTCCTCGTCGACGCCTGGGCGGAAGCGCCCGCGGGGGCCGGGCCCGGTCCCGTGGCCGACTACCTCGAGTCGCTCACCGAGGTCGCACCCGGCGACGACCCGATCGTCCTCCCACCGCTGGTGACAGTCATCGGGCAGGCCGCAGAGGGTGACCGAGCGATTGCAGGGAGGCGCCGGGAAGGGGGCCATCGATAACCTTGCCTCCCGTGAGCGGCACCGACGGCGGCCTTCCTTCCTTCAGCGACCTCGCTCCCGTCAAACACGCCCTCGACGTCGCCTCCGGCGTCGTCACGGGCGCCGCACGGCGCCTCGCCAAGCTGAGCGACCACGGTCGGTGCCTCGACGACCACCAGGTACTCGCCTACGACCTCGCCCACGGGGCAGCCGCCATCGAGACGGCGCGCGCCGCCGTCGCCTACGGCGGGCACGGCGAGACCGAGGCGCGCATCGCCGCCGCCTTCGTGGCAGACGCAGTGGTCGACCTCGTGACGAGGACGGCCGGGAGGGAAGAGCTCTTCGGTGTCGAGCCCGGTTGGCACGGCGAGCTTGCTCCCCTCCTCACCCTCGCCCGCTCCCCTCGCGTCCTCGCCTCCCTTGCAGAGACGCCGGGCCCGAACCATCTCGACGAGGACTTCGATCTCGTCCGGGAGACGTTCCGCCGTTTCGCCGAGGACCAGATCGCCCCGAGAGCCGACCACATCCACAGGGACAACGCCGACGTGCCCGAGGAGATCATCTCAGGGCTGGCGGAGATGGGCGGCTTCGGGCTCTCGGTGCCCGAAGAGCACGGCGGCTTCGCCACAGGGGGTGAGCGCGACTACCTCGGAATGGTGATCGCAACCGAGGAGCTCTCGAGGGTCTCGCTCGGGGCGGGTGGGGCGCTCATCACGCGGCCCGAGATCCTCACGCGGGCCATCGTGAACGGCGGCACCGACGAGCAGCGTCGCCGGCTCCTGCCGGCCATCGCCTCGGGCGAGCTCATGGTGGCGATCGCCGTGACAGAGCCCGACTTCGGCTCCGACGTCGCCAACCTGGTCCTCTCCGCAACTCCGAGCGCCGGTGGCGGCTACCTCGTGAACGGCGTGAAGACCTGGTGCACCTTCGCCGCCCGAGCCGAGATCCTCATGCTGCTCGCACGCACCGACCCCGACAGGTCCAAGGGGCACAGGGGCCTCTCCCTCTTCGTCGTGCGCAAGCCGCGGGCGCGCTCCGAGGGATTCGTCCTCGCCCAGGACGACTCGACGGAGGGCCGCCCCGAAGGGCTCGGCGGCGGGCGTCTCGAAGGCAGGCCCATCGACACGCTCGGCTACCGCGGCATGCACTCTTACGAATTGGCCTTCGACAACTGGTGGGTCGACGACGAGAGCCTGGTCGGGGGCGAGGAGGGGAAAGGGAGAGGTTTCTACCTGCAGATGGCGGGGTTCGAGAACGGTCGCCTCCAGACCGCGGCGCGGGCGATCGGACTCATGCAGGGTGCCTACGAGACGGCCCTCGCATACGCGAGAGCGCGCAGGGTCTTCGGGCGCCAGGTCGTCGACTACGAGCTCACCCGTGCCAAGCTCGGCCGCATGGCCGTGCTCATCCAAGCGGGGCGCCAGTTCGCCTACGAGGTGGCCTCCATGATGGCGAGAGGCGAAGGCTCGATGGAAGCCTCGATGGTCAAGGCCTATGTCTGCCGGGCGGCCGAATGGGTCTCGCGAGAGGCGATGCAGATCCACGGAGGCATGGGATACGCCGAGGAGTTCCCGGTGAGCCGGATGTTCGTGGATGCCCGCGTGCTGTCGATATTCGAAGGCGCCGACGAGACGCTCTGTCTCAGGGTGATCGCTCGCCGGCTCGTCGAGCTGGCGGATGCAGGGGCGGGCGACACCTGAGCGGTTTGTCTTTGGGGGCGCCGTAGCCGAACGGGCCCGCACCGCCCGTCATAGGGGGTCAGGGAGGGACTCTGTTATGCGTGCCAGGAGCA
>JASHRK010000405.1 GCA_030037405.1 Acidimicrobiales bacterium
ACGATCTCCGCCCCGGCTGCCTCGCACGCCTGCCGGTAGAGGCCGTAGGTCGGCTGCGGGATGACCACGCGATCGCCGGGGTTGACGAAGACCGCCACGGTGGCGAACAGAAGCGACTGGATCCCGTGGGAGGGGACGACCGTCGCCGGATCGGCCCCGACGTAGGTGGCGACGAGCTCGCGGAAGTCGCTATAGGCCTGCTCGGGATAGAGAGAGGCGTTGCGGACCTCCTCGACGACGGCCTCGCGCACGCCGGGGAGGAGCCCGAAGAGGTCCTCGTTCCAGTTCAGCTTTGCAATCTCGCGCCTCCCGTAGCGGACCTTCAGCTCGGTGAGGCTTGGGCCGGGGTCGTACGGCTCCACCAAGCGGAGCGGCTCACGCACAAGAGATCTCGGGTCGCTCACGGCAGGCTCCAGGTGGCGTTGGACGGCACGCACAGACTCTTGCAGCTGGAGCGGGTCGTCTGCGAACCGCCCGGGCCGGCACGCGCATCCGAGTGAGATAGTGGCGTATGGACTTGAGAGACGTCGAGAATCTCGCCGCCCGCGACCACCACCTGGCCGTCGTCGCCACGACGCGGGCAGACGGCACGATCCAGGCGTCGGTCGTGAACGCCGGCATCCTCGCCCATCCGGTCTCGGGTCGCGAGGTCGCGGCGTTCGTGACTTACGGACGTACCAAGCTTGCGAACCTGAGGGCGAGGCCGAAAGCGACAGTGGTGTGGCGTGCCGGATGGGAATGGGGAGCCGTCGAAGGCCGCTGCGAGATCGCGGGGCCGGACGATCCTCTGGCGGGCGTCGATCCCGCCGCTCTACCGGAGCTGATCCGTTCGATATTCAGGGCCGCGGGCGGCGAGCACGACGACTGGGATACCTTCGATCGCGTCATGGCCGAGGAGCGGCGGGCCGCCGTGCTCGTCGAGCCAGAGCGCGTCTACTCCAACCGCCCGTGAAGGAGCGACAGTAGGCCAGCGACAAGGAGGGTGCGATGGCTGTTGAGCTGAACCACACGATCATCCCGGTCGAGAGCAAGGAGACCTCGGCTGCCTTCCTGGCAGAGCTCCTCGGCCTCGGCGCCCCGACACCCTTCGGGCCGTTCCTCTGCGTCGAGACCGCCAACGGCGTCAGCCTCGACTACGACGACCGCTACGGCCCCGTGCCGGGCCACTACGCCTTCCTCGTGACCGAAGAGGAGTTCGACGCCATCTTCGCCCGCGTGACCGAGCAGGGGATCACCTACTGGGCGGATCCCGGGCACACGCAGGAGAAGGTGATCAACGACAACGGGCGGGGTTTCTACTTCGAGGACCCGTCGGGCCACAACATGGAGGTGCTCACCCGACCCTACGGCAGCTGAGAGTGTCGGCCGGCGCCTGAGAGCCTTCGTAACGAACGATTGTGGACGTGGGTACGCGTATACGCGTACTCACGTCCACAAGATGGGAGCGAGGTGCAGCTCCCGTGAGTTACCAACGGCGAGGTGCAACTCCCCAGCTCCCGTGACGGCGAGGTGCAGCTCCCGCAGTTACCGTGACGCCATGGACTGGCAGATCCCCACCTTCGCCGACGTGCTCGAAGCGCGGGAGCGCATCGCGGCCTACCTGCGGCCGACGCCGCTCTATAGCTACCCCGCCCTCGACAAGGCTCTCGGCACCGAGGTGTTCGTCAAGCACGAGAACCACCAGCCGATCGGCGCCTTCAAGGTGCGCGGCGGCATCAACCTCGTCTCGCAGTTGAGCGCCAAGGAGCGCGAGAGCGGCGTCATCTCGGCCTCCACCGGGAACCACGGCCAGTCGATCGCCTATGCCGCCCGGATCTTCGGAGTGCCGGCGATCATCTGCGTGCCGGAAGGGGCGAATCCTTTGAAGGTCGCCTCCATGCGAAGCCTCGGAGCCGACATCGTCACCCACGGACGCGACTTCGACGAAGCGAGAGAGCACTGCGAGCAGCTCGCGGACGCCCACGGGTACCGCTACGTGCACTCCGGGAACGAGCCGCTCCTCATCGCCGGAGTTGCCACCGGACCCCTCGAGATCCTCGAGGCACAACCACGGACCGAGGTGATCTTCGTCCCCGTCGGCGGAGGCAGCGGGGCCGCCGGCGCCTGCATTGCCGCCAAAGCGGTCGACCCGGGCATCAGGGTCGTCGGCGTCCAGTCGGAGTCGGCGCCGGCGGGGTACCGCTCCTGGCAGGCACGAACGCTCGTCGAGGACAAGATGGAGACCTACGCCGAGGGCCTCGCCACCCGCACCGCCTTCGCCCTTCCCCAGCAGATCCTCTGGGACAACCTTGACGACTTCATCCTCGTGAGCGACGAGGAGATCCGAGCCGCCCAGGCAGAGTTGATCGAGACGACGCGCAACCTCGTCGAGGGAGCGGGGGCGGCCGCCCTCGCGGGCGCCCACCGTCTCCGAGACGAGCTCATTGGGAGGCGGGTAGCCGTCGTCCTGAGCGGGGGGAACGCCAGCCCTGCCGAGCTACGCCGGGTGCTCGAGCGGATGCCTTCCTGACGGGCGGCCGCCCGGTAGCACAGGCGGGTCGCGCAGACGAAGGGCGGGCCCGCCCGCTCCGCCTCAGCTGCCCGTCCAGGTGGGGGGACGTTTCTCCAGGAAGGCGGAGATCCCTTCCTGGGCGTCCCCGGCCATTGCGTTGAGCGCCATGACGGACTTGGCGAAGTCGTACGCCTGGCGCTGGTCGAGATCGACCTGGCGGTAGAAGGCCTGCTTCCCGATCCGCACCGTGAGCGGGCTGGCGCCGGCGATGCTCGCCGCCAGGCTCGCCACGGTGGAGTCGAGCTCGCTCGCCGGCACGACCGAGTTGACGAGGCCCCACTCGGCCGCCGTCCGGGCGTCGACGAGCGTACCGGTGAGGAGCATCTGCATCGCCCGCTTTCGCCCGATGGTGCGCGAGAGAGGCACCATCGGCGTCGAGCAGAAGAGGCCGATCTTCACCCCCGGGGTGCCGAAACGCGCCCCTTCCTCCGCTACGGCAAGATCGCACGAGGCGACGAGCTGGCATCCCGCCGCCGTGGCGACGCTGTGGACCTTGGCGATGACGGGCTGCGGGACGTCCTGGATCGTCTCCATGAGCTCGGTGCAGACGTCGAAGAGCTCGGCGTAGAAGACGCTCGAGCGACCCGTCATCTCTGAGAGGTCGTGACCCGCCGAGAAACACGGCCCTGCTCCCGACAAGACGACGACCCCCGAACCCACCTGGCGCAAAGCAGCGATGAGCTCTCGCATCATCGCCATCGAGAGGGCGTTTCGCCGCTCGGGGCGGTTGAGGACGAGCTCTGTGGTCTCGTCCTCGACTTTCACAAGTAGGTGCTCGAACTCCATCACGACCTCCCACCACCTCCCGCCAGCACGCGAGAGGATCCTCTCCTCCCGACAGTACCCCTGCAGAACAGCTTGCCCGCCTCCTGTACGCCACGTCGGGCAAGCTGGCCGTTGACCATGTATGGACGAGAGCGCTCGACTCGTCGAGCAGAGAGCGCCGGCGCCCTTCCCCGCCTCGCCCCGTGAGGAGGAGCGCTGGGCC
>JASHRK010000406.1 GCA_030037405.1 Acidimicrobiales bacterium
GCCGACTATCTCGCGCATCGCCGTCGTGTAGAAGGCGCCCTCGGCGACGGCGGAGGACGGGGCGCCGAACTGGCCCCCGATGCCGAGCGGGAAGAAGATGAACACGAAGAGGCAGAACATCGAGATCGAGCGAAGGGCCATCGCCGTCTCGCGTTTCGTGTCGTGGTACTCGGGGGCGAAGGTGGCGCAGACCTCGACCCCGTAGGCCGACCAGCCGTTCAAGAACATGTAGACGATGGCGAGACGAAAGCCGCTGAACCCGTTGATCGCCCACGTCATGTGGGAGCTGTGCCAGTGGCCCGTCAGGTAAGGGACGAGGATGAAGAGCACGAGCGGGACGAGCAGTCCGACACCCGTGGCGTAGGAGAACCAGACGGCCGGTTTGATGCCGAAGATGTTGAGTGTCCAGACGACGATGATGGCGATGACGCCGATCAGGGCGGGGAGCCCGAAACCGTGCCCGTCGACCGTGAACCACGTCCAGTGGGAGTTGGGGAACCACTGCGCCTGGATGAGCGTGCCGATGAGGTCGCCGAAGATCGAGAGGACGACGGACCAGCCGATCCAGTAGCCGAAAGCCCCCAATGGGCCGAAGAGAGAGAAACGGCTCCGCCAGCCCTCATGGGCATAGAGCGAGATCCCGCCCGGCTTGTCCGGGAACATGGCCGCCGTCTCCGAGTAGATCCAGGCCTGCATGAGGCCGATCGCCGAGGCGCAGCCCCAGAGCAAGACGGCACCCCACGTCCCGACGGCTCCCATCTCGTAGCCGAGCGACGAGATGAGGAACCCCGGGTTGCACAGCCCGATGACGAAACCGTCCCACCACCGGAGTGACTTAAGTAGCTGACGTTCTTCGACGACAGCGGTTGCCATCCAAACACCTCCTCGTCATTTCGCTCGGACCTGGCATTCGCTGGCTCCCCCCAACGAGTCGAGTAGAACTGAGCGGCGCTAAGTCGCCGCGGTGTTGTTTATTGGTGCGAAACGTTGTCCATTCAGAATACATTCAGAATAGTAATTGGTTCCGCCCCCTTAGGAAAGGATGCCGGCTAATTTTTGTGCGGCTCCTGGCAGGCGGGCGGTGCTCCTGCCCCGTCTGACGCGAAGCGAAGGTGACAGCTTGCCAGCCCGAAAGATGCCTGCACCCCCCACCGGGCCGAGCGTGCCGGGGGCGTCCTGCGAACCGATCATCGACTCCCCGGAGAAGGGGTGGCCCCAGCTGGCGCTCGGGCTCTGGGAGCTTCGCGAGGCGTCGTTCGCGGACGAGCATCCCTTCGACGAGGTCAACTATGTTCTCGAAGGGCGCCTCGTCGTCGAGTGCGAGGGGGAGGTGCTGGAACTGGGGCCGGGGGAGACCGTGCAGGTCTCGGCCGGTTCGGCGGCTTGCTACCGAGCCCCAGGGTACGCACGCATGTTGTACGTCTACGGGCCCAACCCGGATGGGCGGTCCTCGAGGGTCCTCGATACGTTGTCGGGACATGAAGCGGAGGCGGGGCTGGCCGCGTGGCCAGCCCCGGCGAGCAAGGAAGGTGGCAGGTGAGCAAGGAAGGTGGCAGGTGAGAGTACTTAGCTGCATCAAGCAGGTGGCCGTGCTCGGAGAAGAGGTCGAGATCGATCCCGGCGGGCGGGACGTCGACCCCGACTACCTCGAGCGTTCCCTCAACGAGTGGGACGCCTGCGCTCTCGAAGAGGCGCTGCGCATCGTGGAGGCGGTGGGAGACCGCGCCGAGAACGAGGTCGTCGCCGTCACCGCCGGGGACGAGGAGAGCGAAGAGGCGCTCCGAAGGTGCCTCGCCATGGGTGCGGACCGCGCCAAGCGGGTGGAGCTCGACCCCGGCTCCTCCGGCCCTTCCGACCCCTTGACCGTGGCAAAGGCTCTCGCCCGGGCCATCGAGGGCGAGAGCGCGGACCTCGTCCTCTGTGGCGTGCAGTCGAGCGACTCCGTGCAGGCGGCGACGGGGACGATGCTCGCCGAGCTCCTCGGGTTGGCACGGACGGCAGTCGTCACGAAGGTCTCCCTCGACCCGGCAGCAGGCAAGGCCATGGCGCATCGCGAGCTCGAGGGTGGCCTCATCGACGTCGTCGAGGTCGACCTGCCCGCCCTCCTCACCATCCAGACGGGGATAAACGAGCCCCGTTACGCCACCTTGAGGGCGATCAAGCAGGCCAACCTGAAGGAGATCGAGGTGCTCGCAGGTCCCTCCGAGAGCGCCGGCGCCTTCCGGGTGCGCCGCATGTTCGTCCCGGACAAGGGCGCCTCCGCCGAGCTGCTCGGCTCCGACCCCGCAGAGGTGGCGAAGAGGGTCTCGGAGATCATCACTGCGAGGCTGTCGTGAGCGGCGTCCTCGTAGTCGCCGAGCATCTCCAGGGAAAGCTTCGCGACGTCACGCGCGAGCTCGTCACCGCCGCGAGGGAGCTGGGCGGCCCCGTCTCCGTCGTCGTCATCGCCCGGGAGCCTCGCCCTCTCGCCGAGGGCGCCAACCTGGAGGGCGTGGACGAGGTCCTCGCCGTCAGCGCCGGGAGAGACGAGTTCGAGAACGACGTCTACCAGGCCGTGCTCGAGGGGATCGTCGCCGAGAAGAGCCCGGAGGCGGTCCTCGCCGGCTTCACGGTGAGCTCGATGGGCTACGCTCCGGCACTCGCCGCCAAGCTCGGGACCTCTTTCGCGAGCGACGTCTTCGCACTCGCGAGGGAGGGGGAGGCGCTCGTCGCCACCCGCGCCTTCTACGGCTCGAAGGTCCATGCCGAGCTCGAGCTCCCTACCAAGCCGGGCACGCCGGCCGTCGTCCTCCTGC
Source organism: Acidimicrobiales bacterium (assembly GCA_030037405.1). Lineage (GTDB taxonomy): Bacteria > Actinomycetota > Acidimicrobiia > Acidimicrobiales > Bog-793 > JOPF099. Next base: position 2,796 of record JASHRK010000406.1, read on the forward strand.
GCCCGACCGTATGGGCGCCGGCGGAGGGTGCCGGCCAGGCCGTGATCACCGAGACCACGGTGGACGTCGGCCCCTCCCGCGCCCGGCACCTGGAATTCGTGGAGGCTCCCGTGAGCGACGTCGACATCACGACGGCCGACTTCCTCCTCTCGATCGGCCGGGGAATCGGCGAGCGGGAGAACGTCGAGCGTTTCGCACGCCTGGCCGAGAAGATGGGGGCGACCCTCTCGGTCTCCCGTCCCCTCGTGGACGCCGGCTGGATGCCGAGCGCCCGCCAGGTGGGCCAGTCGGGCAAGACGGTGAAGCCCAAGGTCTACCTCGCCCTTGGCATCTCGGGGGCCGTGCAGCACCTTGCCGGGATGAAGTCGAGCGGAACGATCATCGCCGTCAACACAGACCCGGAGGCGGCGATCTTCGGCGTCGCCCAGTACGGCGCCGTCCTCGACGTCTTCGAGCTCGCAGGCGAGCTAGAGAAGCTCTACTGAGAGCGCCGCATGGGCGAGACGCGTACCGTCTTCGCGGGGCTTAGCCATGGCGAGATCATTGCCTGGTACGGGCTCATCGTCGTCTCGACGGCCGTCTTCTTGTGGGGGGCGGCCCGGCTCGTCGTGAAGTACAGGGCGGGGCGGCGAGATCCGATCTCGCAGCTGTGGCGTCGCGCCGGTCACATGTTCGCCGTCGTCTTCTCGCACAAGTGGATCTCGCGGCGCGACCGCCTGACCGGGATCGGGCATCGGCTCGTCTTCTACGGCTTTCTTGTCCTCTTCGCCGGGACCACGATCCTCGGGCTGCAGACCGACCTGACCAAGCCCATCTTCCACTGGGAGTTCTGGGAGGGCGGCTTTTACCTCGGCTACAAGCTGGCGCTCGATATCGCCGGGCTCCTCTTGATCTGCGGGCTCGCCCTCCTCGCCTTCAACCGTTGGCGGCGAAGGCCGGCGCGGCTCGACTACAGCCGACCCGACAGGCCCGAGGGTGGCGAGGCCGGGGCGGACCGAAGGCTGTACAGGGTTGGCGACGTCGTCTTCGTGTCGACGCTCGCTTTCTTGGCGGTGACGGGTTTCTTGCTCGAGGGCTTCTACCTGGCGGATGCAGACCCGCGTTTTGCCGCCTGGTCGCCCGTCGGGTGGGTTCTCATGAAATGGTTCCGCGCCATGGGCCTCACGGGGAAGAGCGCCGGCCTGGCTCACCATGTGCTCTGGTGGGTGCACGGGCTGGCGGCGCTAAGCTTCGTCTCGTCGATCCCTTACACAAAGGCCGTCCACATGCTCGTGGGGCCGGCCAACGTCGCCGTGCGGGACGACACGGCCGGCAAGCGGCTCGTTCCCCTCGCCGCCGACGCCGCCAGCGAGGACGTCGGGTATGCCGCCATCACCGACCTGACCTGGAGGCACCTGCTCTCGCTCGACGCCTGCACGAAGTGCGGCAAGTGCACCGACTCCTGCCCGGCGGCGAAAGCCGGCTACCCGCTGTCGCCGCGCGATCTCGTGCTCGACCTGCGCGAGCGGGCCGAGGCACTCCTCGGCGCCCATGCCGCCCTCGGCCTCAGCGGCGCTGCCGCCGGCACCGCCGCCGCGAGCCGCGCAGCAGGCGGGAACGGCGCCGCCGCAGCGAACGGTGCCGCAGGCGTCAGCGGAGCGGACCCAGGGCGGCGTGTCGTCCTCGGCGAGCCCATAAGGCCGGAGTCGATCTGGTCCTGCACCCAGTGCATGGCGTGCGTGGAGATCTGCCCCGTCGGCATCGAGCACGTTCCGATCATCAACCAGTTCCGGCGGCGCCTCGTCGAGCAGGGGGAGATGGACCCCCTCCTCCAGTCCACCCTCGAGACGATCTACGAGGCTGGCAACTCTCTCGGCGAGCCGAAACGAAAGCGCGGCCGCTGGACCGACGAGCTCACCTTCACCGTCAAGGACGCCCGCAAGGAGGAGGTCGACCTCCTCTGGTTCGTCGGCGACTACGCCTCGTTCGATCCCCGCAACCAGAGGGTGACACGGGCCCTCGCCACCATCCTCGAGCGGGCAGGAGTCGACTTCGGCATCCTCTACGCCGCCGAGCAGACGGCCGGCTGCGACGTGCGGAGGGCAGGCGAGGAGGGGCTGTTCTCCTCCCTCGCCGAGGCGAACGTGGCGGAGATCTCCAAGTGCCGCTTCCAGAGGATCCTCTCCTCCGACCCGCACAGCTACCACACCCTGAAGAACGAGTACCCGGCGTTCGGTGGGGACTGGCAGGTCCTCCACCACTCGGAGCTGTTACTCGAGCTCCTCTCGTCACGGGCGCTCGAACCGGCTCGCCGGCTCGGCTACCGGGTCACCTACCACGACCCTTGCATGCTCGGGAGGTACAACGGCGTCTACGACGCCCCTCGCAAGGTCCTCGAGACGATCGGGGTCGAGCTCGTCGAGATGCCGCGCAACCGGGACAACTCGCTCTGCTGCGGAGCAGGGGGCGGCCGCATCTGGATGAAGGAGAAGCGGGCGGAGGGCTCTCGCCGCACGAGCGAGCAGCGGATCGACGAGGCCACGAGCCTCGGGCCGATCGACTACTTCGTCGTCTGCTGCCCGAAGGACGTCACGATGTACTCGGACGCGATAAAGACCTCCGGGCACGAAGGTGCCCTCGAGCTTCGCGAGCTCTCGGAGCTCGTGTGGGAGTCTCTCGCGCTCGACGCTTAGGCCATGCTCAGGCCGGCATCGGGTCGACGTCGACGTTGCCGAGGAGCTGCTCCTGGTAGGTCTTGTTGTCGACAGCCCCCCAGAGACGCCGCTCCCGGATGAAGGGGAGCGGAAGCGCCGGGTTGGGGCTGTCGATCTCGCGGGCGAGACGGTGCCCGTCGAAGATGCAGTCCACCATCATGCGGGGGGCGGCGGCGTCGCCTATGAGGTAGAGGGCCTCGACGCCGTTCGACTCGAGGGCGCCGGCGTCAGCCTTCAGCTCGCGGTAGAGCTCGTCGTCCGAGAGGCGGGCGGTGCAGAGCACGACCGAGTCGACCTCGAAACGCTCCTTGTGCGACGGGTCCCACATGTTGAAGGTGTCGACGACTCCGTCGTTCAGCTCCTCGATCATCGTCTCGGTGTGGACGTGTACCCCGAGGCGGTGGAGCTCCCGGTGCATCATCGGAGCCTCCAGCGTGTAGTCCATGTACCTGGCGATGTCGCCCCGGTGGGTGAGGAGCCATACCTCGTGGCCCTCTCCTGCCAGCTTCTGCGCCAGCGTCACTCCCATGTAGTACGCCTCGTTGTCGAGGATGAGGACCCTGTGCCCGACCTCCTTCCGTCCGAGGGCGACGTCCTCGGGCGTGAGCTGCCACGCCTCCCGCAGGGCGTCGGCCCCGGGGATCGTGTCGTGCGTCGCCGAGTTGAGGCCGTCGGTCGTGTAGTGGCAGCCCGTCGCGATGACGACGATCTCGGCCCCGTACTCCCGCACCTGCTGGGCGGTGAGGCGGCTCGAGGTGTGCACCTCGACGTTGCGCAGCTTGTCGAGCTGGATCTGGCGGTAGTTGGCGACCCGCTTCCAATCCCCGAGACCGCGGGCAGTGCCGCGGAAGATGTTCTCCTTGCCGTCGGAGTGGCCGAGGGTGGAGACCCAGTTGACGTTGCCCCCGATCTCCGAGTCTGCTTCGACGAGGTGGACGGCGGACATCTGCCGCTTGCCGAGGATCATGGCGCACTCCATGCCGGCCGGCCCGGCGCCGACGACGAGGACGCTCTTGTCGGCGTTGCCGGCCTTCGTGAAGCGCTCGGGATGCCAGCCTCGGCGGTACTCCTCGCCGGCGGTGGCGTTCTGCGTGCAGACCATCGGAGGGCCGCCGATCTCCCAGCGGGAGATGCACTGGTTGCAACCGATGCACTCCCTGATGTCGTCGAGGCGCCCCTCCTCGATCTTCTTCGGCAGGAAGGGATCGGAGATGGACGGGCGGGCGGCGCCGATGATGTCGAACTGGCCCGAGTTGATGATGGCGACCATCGTGTCGGGGCTGACGACGCGGCCGACGCCTACTACGGGCTTGCTCGTGTGGTTGCCCGGCTTGATGCGCCCGGTGTACGGCTTCTCGTGGTTCTCCTCGAAGAAACGGGACGGTCCGGCGTTCTGGCCCCACTCGGCGATGTCGCCGACGGTGAGGTCCCAGAGGTCGACGAGGTCGTCCACGTACTCGACGAAGCGGAGCCCGTCCTTCTCGAGCTCGACCCCCTTGTCGCCGTAGAGCGAGTCGACGGCGAAGCGGGAGGCGATGGCACAGGTGTCCCCGACCGCTTCACGCACCTTCTCGAGGCTCTCTTTCCAGAAACGCGCCCTGTTCTCGAACGAGCCCCCGTACTCGTCGGTCCTCTTGTTGGACCAGGGGGAGAGGAACTGGAGAGGCAGGTAGCTGTGGGCGCCGTAGACGTAGACGATGTCGAAGCCGGCCTCGCGGGCGCGGATGGCGGCATCGACGTACATCTGCTGCAGGAGCTGGATGTCGTCCTTGTCGGCGTAGCGGGGGTAGATGTTGGACTCGAACTCGGAGGCGATCTGCGACGGCCCCCTCGGCTGGTCGCGCGACTCGTGGCAGGGGGCGTGCGGCCCGCCGTACCAGAGCTCGATGCCGGCGAGCGCCCCGTAGTGGTGGAGCCTGTCGCACATGGCGGCGAGGTTCTGGATGTCCCCGTCGTCCCAGATGCGGGCGGAGACGCGCATCGTGTCGTCGGACTCCGGACTTATCGAGCAGTACTCGGTGCAGCAGGCCGCCCAGCCGCCTTCCGCCTTCATGGCGCGGTGGTATGCCTGCATCCCGGGCTTCTCGGACCCGGCGCCGATGCAGTGGGGGACTTGGTAGAAGCGGTTCCTGAGTGTCTTCGGGCCGATCCTCACCGGCTCGAAGAGCACGTCGTACTTCGCGTCACGGGCCATCACAACCTCCTGCCGTCGTACGGGACGCTCCCGACGAAATCGCTTTCAACTCCGTCCTCTCTCAGTGGACGGGGCTGACTCTATGTGGTCGCTCTCAGGGCTGCAACAGCTGGTCGCGCTGCTGCAGCAGCAGCCCGGGGCGGTCTGAGGCGCGCCTCAAGGTACTGCCCTTCCCGCAGGCGAGATCACGAGCCAGAGGCCCATGTCCTCGCCCTGGCCGGGGGCCGTGCCCGGCGTCCTTCCGAGCCGGTAGGTGTAGAGCGGCCAGCCGTCGTAGGTGAGCTGAAGCTGCCCGTCGGACCGCCGCACGGTGCCTACGAGGGCACGGTCGACGCCGGGCCCGAGCCTCGGGCGGGCGGCCTTTCCCTCCGCGACGAGAGGGGGCCACTGTGCCGCGCAGGCCTTGTAGCACTTGCTCGCTCCACGGTGATCGGGCGTGTAGAGGTAGAGCGTCATCCCCCGGGCGTCGACGAGGACACGCCCGAGCCCGTGGACGTGGCCGAGGCCGATGGTGTAGCCGGTATCGGCCGCCCGAGCCCCCGTAGCTGTCGAGCAGCCCTCGAGGGTGGCGGCGACCGCGAGCAAGAAGACGACGACGTTGCGGCGAAAATGCTTAGTCTTGGACGTACCTACATAGTGCCCGGCGTACGCTGAGTGCCGGGTTCGCGCTGTACCCGAAGCTGAACCCTGAAGGAGCCCCCGATGTACGAGACGCGACGTTCGACGGCGGAAGCCGAGCGCCGGCCGGTCACGGCCGCTGCCCTCGAGCTGGAGGCGGAGGTCATCAGGCACCAGCGTGTGCAGCTGGCGGCGGCGTTTCGTGCTGCGGCGAGATGCGGCTTCAACGAGGGGATCGACAACCACTTCAGCCTCCTCGTCGAAGGCAGCCGAGACCGTTTCTTGCTCAACCCTTACGGACCGGACTGGTCCGAGCTCGCGGCGAGCGATCTCCTCGTGATCGACGTGAACGGGAACGTCGTCGACGGGGAGGCCCGCTGGGAGCGCACTGCCTTCGTGATCCATCGCGCCGTCCATCTCGCCAGGCCCGACGCCCGTTGCGTGCTCCACACCCACATGCCGTACGCGACGGCGCTCGCCATGACCGAGAGCGGGCTCGAGACGCGCGCCAGCCAGAACGCCATGCTCTTCCACGGGCGGGTGGCGCGGCTCGACTACGCCGGGTTCGCAGATGCGACAGAAGAGGGGGAGCGGATCGCGGGGGCCTTCGGCGAAGGCACGACTGTGGTCATGCTCGACAACCACGGTGTCATCGTCGTCGGCAACACGGTGGCGGAGGCGTGGGAGAGGCTCTACTTTCTCGAGCGGGCCTGCCAGGTGCAGGTCTTGGCCCAGTCGACCGGGTCGCCGCTCAGGCTCGTGGCCGAGGAGGTGGCGGCGCGTACGGCCCGCCAGTGGGAGCGGATGCGCGGAGCGGACGCGCTCTTTGCCGCCGTGCGCCGCGAGCTCGACCGCAGCAACCCGGGCTACGCCGCCTGACAGGGATTGCTTGGCGAAGCGCCTGACAGGGATGCTTGCCAAAGGACAGCTTGCTGGAAGCTACAGTCCGACGCTGGACCGGCGAGGTTGCTATATAGTCGTGCTTGCTCTTCGAGAGGAGGCCGTCTGTGGCAACCTTCGACACAAAGAAGTATTCACAGCTGGACTGGGGAGTGGCCGTCACTGGCGTGATCGCCCTGATCTGCCTCTTCCTGCCGTGGTACGGCGCCTCCTACGGGATCGGCGGTGTGTCCTACGGGGTATCCGTCAGCGGTTGGAGCACCAGCTATGGGTGGCTCGGCGCCCTGCTGATCGTGGCAGCAGCCGCCTACCTCGTGCTCTTGCGGGCCGGAGTGAACGTGACCAAACTGCCCGTCGGCCCGGCGGTCGTCGTGCTCGGCGCCTCCGGACTGGGGGCGGTCATCGTCATCCTCCGCTGGATAACCCTTCCAAAGGGAAGCTCCCTTGGCGGCGTCTACAGCTACGGACCGAGAGTCGGCCTGTACCTCACGCTCATCGTGGGGGTGGTGCAGGCTGTCTGCGCCTACCTCTCGTTTCGTGCCTCGGGCGAGGAACTCCCCTGGAAGCCGGCGTCCGGCGTTCCCGCCGGGGGCGCTTCGGCCGCTGTCCCTGCCGCCGGCACCCCGCCCGCCGCTCCCGGCACCCCGGCTGGCATGCCGCCTGCCACCGAGCCCGAGGACCCGCCCGCCTGAGCTCTCCGACTCGGCGCTGACCCCCGCGCCGACCCGGCGCCTGGTCACTGGTCCGGCGCCGAAGGGCCGCGCGCAGGTTATGGTCTTGCCGTGTCCGGTGCCAAGGACGGCGCCCCCCACCGTGGCGGTCCCTTTGCCGAACGAGCCCTCGATGCGATGTCCGTCTTCGGCCCACTCGTGTTCGGGCTCGACCCGTCGGGCCAACTGCTGAACGACTGGGGTCTCGGAGATACGGCACAGGGTCTCGAGCGCTTCGTCGACATCTCGCTGGAGGCCTGCGTCGGGACCGTGGGGTTGGTGAAGCCGCAGTCGGCCTTCTACGAACGCCACGGCTGGCGCGGCATCCGTTCGCTTGCCCGTCTCGTCGCCTCGTGCCGGCGCGAGGGCCTGCTCGTTCTCTTGGACGTAAAGAGGGGTGACATCGGGTCGACGAACGAGGCCTACGCCGAGGCCTACCTGGGCCCGGGCGCCCCCCTCCGAGCAGACGCCATCACGGTCACGCCGTACCTCGGGCTCGGCGCCATGGAGCCGATCCTGGGGCGTGCGATCACGAGCGACTCCGGCGTCTTCGTCGTGACCCGCTCGTCCAACCCCGAAGGGCGAAAATTGCAGGAGTCCCTCCATCCAGGCGGGAAGACGGTCGAGGAGCAGCTTCTCGAGGAGATCGCCCGTGAGAACGCCAAGGCCGCGCCGGGTGGTCTGGGCCCTATTGGCGCCGTGTTCGCCCCTACCCACGGAGCCCCGAAGGGGTTCGACCTCCGTGACTCGAACGGTCTCTACCTCGCGCCGGGCGTCGGTGCCCAGGGGGCAACTCCGGCCGACGTCGCCAGCTGCTTCGCCGGTTGCCGGGACCGTGTCCTGGCGGCCGCCTCCCGGGTGCTGCTCGCTCCCGGGCCGGACGTGGCAAGCCTGCGAGACAGCGTCCAGCGCCTCTCCTCCGAGCTCGGCGAGGCGCTCGCGGGCTGACCAAGCACGCCGCCGCTTGTTTCTCGGTCGCAGCCCTCACCGTCGTGTCAACTCACCGTCTACGACGCCTGGTATGTCGCGCTGGGCAGAGTGGTTGGGCCAGGAGCTCGTGACGGCGGACGACACCTTGGCGAAGGCGAGCGGACCGCGGTGCCGGGGAGCCCGTTTCGGCGTGGCCGGCGGTCAGTCGGTGGCGATGCCCTCGATGCCGGCGCCGAGACCGGCGACGCTACCGAGGTCGCTCAGCGAGCCGTCGGGGTTGACGTGGAACTCGTCGACGGCGCCGGCCGCGCCGGCCTCGACGTACAACGTGCTGCCGTTCGCAGAGGCCGCCATGTCGATCGGCCCGGCGTCGGTGGTAGCCACGATGCCGGTCGTGCCGACCAGGGCGGGCGTCCCGTTCGGAGCGACGGTGTAGGCGCTCACGTCGTTGCTGCCGGCGTTGGCCACGTAGTAATAGCCGCCCACCGCCGTGATCCAGCACAGCGCCGTCTGCCCGTCAGGGACGGAGGCGCTCAGGCTGGTGAGCGCCCCGCCGGGGGCGAAGCCGTAGGTATGCACGGTGCTGTTCCCGGCCTCGGCCACGACCAGCTGCCCGGACGGGCTGTCGGTGAACGAGAACGGCACGTTGCCCGTATCGGCGGTGACCGTCGGCGTGGCCGACAGCAGCCCCGAGGCATTCACGTGGAAGACGTCGAGGGAGCTGGTGGACGCTTTGGTGGTGACGATCAGCTCGGAGCCGTCAGGGCTGAACCCGACCTGGCCAGGCGAGGTGAGGTAGTTCGGCGGCGTGGCGTTGGACAGGCCGAGGGTGCGGGTCGACCCGGGCAGCGGGACGACCCGGTCGTCGAGGATCCGGTAGCCGCTGACGGCCCCGGCCCCCCCGGCGTCGAGGGCGTAAACGAGGTCGCCGTGGACGGCGACACTGTCGGGGAAGGCCCCGCCGGAGCTGACGACTTGGAGAAGCCGGACCTGGCGGCCCTCAGTCGAGAGCACCGAGAGCGTGTCGCTGCCGGCGTTCACGGCCAACAGGAGCTGTCCGTCGGCGTCGTAGACGAGCGAGCCCTGGGATGCGAGATGGTCTGCCACCGAGCCGGCGGTCTGCCCGCCGAGCCCGCCGGTCGGTACCGTCTGGCGGAGCGACAGCCGCCCGTCGGAGTGCTCGGAGAACACGTCGATGGCGTTGCCGCTCGCGTTGTCGGTCTGGACGAACACGGCGTGCCCGGCGCCGGATGGCGGCGTACCGGGGCCGGCGCCCGGTCTCTGTTGGGCGCTCGCCACCCCGGCTGTGCCGAGGGTGGCCATAGTGGCGATCGCGGTGGCGGCGAGTGACCTGCGAAGCATCTTGTGCATGGCGCGTCTCCTTTGACGGGATCGTCTGATGACCTCGCTCGTAGAGACGCAAGGGCCCCGACGACGATTGCACCATGAGCCGCCCGGAACGCCGGGCGACCGTGGCGATCAGGCCGCGGTCCGGCAGGACGAGGCGGCGGTCAGATGAGATGCAGCCGGGCCGCGACCTCGGGAAGCTTGGCCATCGGCATGGCTGCCACGAGGAACATCGAAGTGCCACGGCGGCCGGCGGGTTGGTTCACGCCGTACATGGCGAGCCGACCCTCGGCGGCCATCCACGCCGCCGGCGAGGATCCGGAGAGAACGTGCGAGGTGGCGGGCATCGGGAACGGGCGGGCGGAGGTGGCCACCAGAACGATGTCGCCCTCGACCCGGTAGGAGCGGACGGTGACGGCCTGGCCGGCGAAGTCGAAGCGCTCCCCTGCCTGCAGCGCCGGCTCGTCGGCGACAGCGGGCGCCATCATGGCGACGACCCGGGCGATCTGGGGCGGGTCGCTCGCAGGCCGGTCCTGCAGCACCCAACCGAGCACACCGCCGCCCAACAGGACAACAACCATCGCGGCGGCTACGACTCGGCGCGGCCGGCCGTGCGCGGCCCGCAGGCGGCGACGGTGGAGACGGTGGAGACGGTGGCGGCCTGCCCGGCGCGTCTCGAAGTCCGGGGGTATGCCGGCGAGGCGGATCGAGGAGGTCACGCGATCCCCCAAGCCCGGAGGGGCGGGCACCCGCAGCTCGTCGAGGGCCTGGCGACCCTCTCGGTCCGCTCGGACGGCCTGCCAGCAGGCTTCGCAGGTGAGGAGGTGCTCGTCGAAGGCGTGCTCGTCCTCTTCGGAGAGCCGGCCGTTCAAGAACGCCACCAGGCGCCCTTCGTCACAGCTCACGGTCGGCATCCTCGGTGGCCAGAAGGGCGGCAAGCTCCCGGTGTCCCCGGTGCGCCCACGACAGCACGGTGTTGCGGGGACGGCCGAGCTGGGCCGCGACCTCGGCGGCGCTGAGGCCGGCGAGGTCCATGAGCACGACGGCGAGTCGGTGATGCTCGGGTAGCCGGTCGAGGGCGCGAGCCACCCGCTCCCGGTCAACTCCGGCGAGCGCCTCGTCGGCCACGTCGCGGCCGCCGACGGGGTAGCTGTCGTCGCTGGAGAGAGGCACTTCGGCGACCCGGCGGGCCCGGCGACGGCCGTCGGAGCGGACCAGGTTCAGGCAGATCGTCACCAGCCACGCCCGGGTGCTCGGGCCCCGGTGATCAGCGAAGTTGGCGTAGGCCCGCAGGTAGGTCTCCTGGACGAAGTCCTCGGCCCGGTGGTGGTCGTGGCCGGCATGGCGAGCCACACGGTAGAGGACGTCGATATGAGGCAGGGTCGCCTCAAGGAACGCTTGGCGCGTCTCGTCCATGCCCGCAGCTCCGACCGATCGTGTCTTGTCGCTCATCAAGACGCCGCGGGAGTCCCGGTGATTGCACCTGCCCGAGTGGCCCGCCCGAGCGGGCGAGCGGGTCGGGGCAGCACGGTCCATTCGATGAACGCCCGGAGTCGTCCACCGCAGGTTTTGGATCTTCGTGCAGAAAGCCCAGAATTTCCTGGGCTTTCATGTCATTCGGGTGCTCTCCGATGGGGTTGTCCACAGGGTTTATCGACGCGATTATGGACTGGTAGTCGTGGCCGATGATACGCACGCACCGTTTCCTGCACCTGAGGCATCCGGGGAGCTCATTGCTGCGGTTACTACCGCAGCGCAGGGGGCTCGTCGGCGTCGATGCCGGCGTCGCGGAGGATGCCTGCGAGCGTGCCCCGTTTCAGCTCTCGGTGGAGGGGAACCACCAGAGGCACGGGCCGGACGGGATGGCGGAGCCGAACGTGACTGCCTCGCTGGCGCACAACGAACCAGCCGCGCTTGCCGAGGGGCTGATACGAGTTGTGCGCCAGAGACGACCGGGAGCTGCCTGCTCAAGCTGGCAGCGGCAACGTGCGCCTGACGACCCCCATATCGAGGCTGCGGCCCTCCTCTCGCAACCCCTCAATGTAAAGGTCGAGCGCCTCGTGGGCGTTGACGAGCGCCTCGTCGAGCGTGTCGCCCTGGGTGTGCAGGCCCGGAAGCTCGGGGGCGTAGGCGTGGTAGCCCCCGTCGGGTACCTCGCAGCTCTATGACTTCCGCACCTGCGGCGGCCGTTGGGCTTCGCGAACCCGTGACCGCCCGGAATGAGCGGCTCGGGCGCAAGGGCGCGTTCTTCAGCATCGAGCCCGGCGCGCGTCCTACCTCCGGTTGGAGGCGGTCGATCCAGGTCAGGCGGCC